>DOIV01000056.1:1302-3030 GCA_003511845.1 Flavobacteriaceae bacterium
GAATCTATTTGTCCCTGCATTGGTATAATAATATTTTGAGTTGCGTTTTCTAACCATTCATTACTTAAACCTGTTGCTTCTGTACCTACTACAATTGCTGTAGGAGTTGTGAAGTCTAAAACTTGATATGCTTTTGAGGCAGATAAAGCTGCACAATAAATGTCAATACCATTCTTTTTTAAAAAGTTAATAATTTCAGTGGTTGAGCCAGTTGCAATTTGATTGGTAAACACACAGCCAATGCTAGAGCGGATGATATTCGGATTGTAAATGTCTGTTTTCGGGTTTGCAATCAAAACTGCATCAACATTTGCAGCATCGGCAGTTCTTAGTAAAGCACCAATATTACCTGGTTTTTCCGGTGCTTCAGCAACTAAAATTAATGGGTTCTTTTTTAAGACAATACCGTCTAATGAAAGTTCTTTGTTTTTTGCGATGGCAATAAGGCCTTCTGTGCTTCCTCTTTGAGCAATTTTCTGATAAACTTCAATTGTAATTTGAATGCAATTTTCTGATGCAATTTGAAGTGAGCCTAAATCATTTTCATTAAAAATTTCTGGACAGAATAAAATTGTATTAAGAGTATAGCCTCCTTTTTGTGCCAATGAAATTTCACGCTTACCTTCAATAACAAATAGACCAGACTTTTTACGAGTTCTAGATTTACTTTGTAATTGTAAAATTTCTTTAATTAAATTGTTCTGTATACTGGTAATTTCTTTATACACGCGTAAAGTTTGTCAAAAATAAACAAAGCAGATGTATTCGTATGCACTTTTTGGTATTTAAAAATAATTCAGTTGGGTATAGTGTTTTTTTTTGAAGTTTCGTTTATCGATTTGTGTAAACGTAATAGCGGATTTCAAGGTACTTACCTTTCAATTTAACACTAAAATTTGTTCAAAGATACAAGCTTTAAATTTAGCACAAAACCCGCAATTACGTTTGCATTTTGTTGTGTTTTCGTTATTTATTTAATCTTTTGTAACCTTGAATACAAGTCACTAATGCAACTTTTATATTATAGAATTACAATAACTACTATCTCGAAAATATTAATCAATACCTAAAGAATGTATGCTATTTTTGGATCTATAAGGTAATCTAAACTTACTTTTATAAAACTATCTACAGTTTCTCCGTGAGTTCCTTCACCAATAAATAATTTTACTTTTTTAGATTTTAAAAAGTCAATTTCATTTTTAGTTAATCGACCGACTTGCTCGTCCTTTTTTCCATAAACATAGGTTACATTAGATAGGTTGACATTCTTTAAAAGTTTTGTGTATTTAAAGTGTCCTAAACTTGCAGCAAGTTTTGCCATATTTTTATTTGAAACTGCGTTTGCTCCACCCATTCTTGCTGCATCAATATCAACTTTAATAATTTTTTTATTACCCAGTTTGTCATATTCAAAACCTACGTAATTTCCTTTTGAAAATTCTTCCCAAACGTTTTTTGGCATATCTATCCTTCCTACCACAATAAGGTATTTATCTGCAATATTACCATATTTTACTAGTGAGTTTTGTAATACAAATGCACCAAAAGAAATTCCTACAACATATACCTTTTTACCTTTATTTTTAAAAAATTTAATAACTTCTACCAGTCGTTCAACAGATTTAGCATCATATTCTTTTGCTTGTTTGAATCAGTAGAATTGCGTTATAAATCAGAGAGTTTCAGTTGATTAGGATTGCTGCTTTAAAAATTCTGTATCTCTAT
>DOIV01000240.1:0-288 GCA_003511845.1 Flavobacteriaceae bacterium
TTTGTCCGTCTTTATCATACCAATTTATGGTTCTGTGTAGGGTTTCTTTTTCTACATCAGTAAAATGCCCGTCCATTTGCATCACGCCAGAGATATAAAAATCTTCTACATAGTAAAGGCTGTCATTTTTCTTTTCTAAAATTCGATAAAAATGGGCATTTTCTTGGTTGGATTTTTTCCAATCTTTACCTAAGTATATTTTTTTTTGTGCAAAAGCTTGTTGAAATATAGTTAGGCTTAGTACGATTAAAATTGGTTTTATATTTTTCATTGTGTTTTGTAGTTTAA
>DOIV01000240.1:679-5322 GCA_003511845.1 Flavobacteriaceae bacterium
CCCTGAAAACAGGGGCGTTAATTTACATCAAGATTTTGTATTAGGTGATTGTATTGTGATAAGGTTTCTTTGTATTTTTCTAGTGTTAATCCACCAATATTTATCAGATAAGGCAGCTCTTTATCTTCATGGTAAGTATATAGAAACAAAACATTATTCTTCTTTTTCCAAACAGCCAGATTTACATTGAAAATATGTGAAAATGAGTTTTTTTCAGTAAAATCAATAGACAAATTCCAAAATTCATCTGAATATTCTTTTGGCTGTAAGGGCTGTAGTTCTCTACTTGGTTCTTGGTTTAAAAGTTCACTTATCTTTTTTTTATACTGAGTAAATTTTTTACTTACTTTTTGCTCTATTTCTTTATAGTCCATATAACCACAATCATTTTCGTCATAAAAGGTGTTTGAATAGGCTAATTCTAAGGTTGGATAATCAAAATCATCTAAAATAGTTGACTTTTCTTCATAATCTTCACGATTAGAATTATTTTCTAATCTTTCTGCTAGTTTATCCAAAAAAGAATATGTAGTTAGGTCATTTAAGCCTTTAATTTGCAAACCGATTTTACCAGCAATTTCAATCCATTCAGGCCTTATGCCTTCAAAATTCATTTCATCTTCGTAAAACAAAAATTCTTCGCTTGCTTCTATGATATCATCTATATCATTTTGACTTAAGCTAACACCTACAAAATGAGCGTTGATTATTTTATCAATTAATTTGTCTTGTTTTTCTAACCATTCGTTACTAATATCAGCAAGTTCTTCATATCTAGGCTCATAATCATTAAAAATATCCCAAAAACTAGCTTGAGGATTTCTAGTAGTTAATTCTTTGTAAAGCTGGTTTAGGTCTTTTTTTTCTATCCAAAATTTATTCTTCATCATTTTTTTAGTGTTGAATTGTTGTGAAAACCTGTTGTGATTAATTTATAACAACCATACTATGATACCAATCCTCACCAAAAAACACATTTTCGTTAGCTTTTGAGTTGGCTCTATCATTTCCTTTTATTAAAATAATGACATAGTAATGCGAAGGGCGTTTTTTGTTTTGAATAGCATAAACCTTGTCTATTTGATGCGATGCTGTAATGCCAAAATCTGCAAAGCTTAAACCAGTATGCCTTTTTAGTGTTTCTTCTTTTAAAACATCAATTTCTACGATTACTATATTTTTTTGGTTTTTAAGAACAGAAATTCCTAAATAAAAAGAAGTTCCTAAATCTTTGTCCAATTCCGTTAGATAATGTGAAAGAGAGAGCTTTGGGTCTTTTTCAAAGGAGATTATCCTATCGGCTCTTTGTTTGTGTCCGTCTGTATAAATATGTATTTCATTGGGTTTTTCTGTAACAAAGACTGTATCGCCTTTGACTGTTTTTTCGGTATAAGTAAATTTTATAGGCATATTTTTGGAATGAAAGGTCTTGACTTTTACGTTTTTTGCCCATGTAATACGTGCTTTGTCTGTCTGCTCTTTTTTGTGTTGAATGGCTTGGTTCATGCCAATTTGTGTTGCAATCATTAGTATGGTAAATAGTAAAGCGACTGCGATAATTTTATTGTTTTTACGTACAACAGCCCAAATTAGCAAGCCGATATTAAAGATGTAAAATAAAACAAGAGTGCCGTAGAGAAGTAGGATAGAAAACAGATCTTCCGTAAGGAAATCACCTCCTTTTTTAACATAGGCTTCGTTAGAAAAAGTTAATAATGACGGAAAATAACGCATTATATACATGTAAATTACAAGTATTATTGCGATGCTATTTCCGATACTTATAATTTTTAATGCTTTCATTTTTTTGAATTTTTATTAACTTAGAAGCCTATTTCAAAAACATCTCCTAATGCTATTGCATATCGATAAAAAACAAGGCTTCCAATTACAGTCAAAACGAATAATATGGTTAAGACTATTGCTGCAATTATAGCCCATTTTTGTTTGTTTTTCACACCTATATATACAAGTCGAATCCCAAATATTATTGGACTCATAATAATAATTAGGAAAAGATAATATACTAATTCTACCGTAAAACTATTTGATGATGTTTCCATTTAATTGCCTTTTTTGTTGTTATAATTCATAGCTAATTTTTTTATTTCGATGAATATAAATATATGTTACTCACTAGCAAATAACATTTTAGTATCATCATTTTTTTAAGTTTAAAGAACCATTTATCTTAAAAGAGTGCAATTCTCTGAAAACAGTGAAACACACAACCTATTAATAGCTATCCTCTAGAATATAGCAAATATCCTCCGCCAATAATCAGTAATGGTGAAGCTATAGATAATAATATTATAGTCCACCTATACAAGCCCCAAAAAGATATTATTTTTCTTTCATCGCTATCAGCAGCATAAACAATCTTTACAGTATCGTTTATTTTATACGGTGAAGGATTTGAACTAATAGGACTTTCAAAAACAATAGTTTTAGCATTTTTGTCTTTGTATTCAAAAACGGGTTTATACATATAGCCATCATCATCTTTTGTTTTGATTAAATCAATAACTTTGGCTGTAGTTTTTATACCTGAATTGATAAGATTTTGAGAGGTATTATACTGTTTGTAAGCAAAAAACAGTAAAATAACAGAGCTTAGGAACATTCCGTAATATAAGTATATCATTTTCATTGTATTTATTTGGTTTAATTAACTTCCAATTTTGCCATATTGCTGATAATCAGAAAAATATAAAACTATGGTTTTGTTGTCTTTTGTAAAAGGATAAAACAATTCATAGCTACCATCGTGAGTACTGTAGCGTAACTCTTTCAGATTATTGTTAAAGACCTTATTTAGATAGTCTCTTTCTACTTGTGTTGTTTGCCTGATAAAGTCATTTTTTTTTGGTAGAATAGTATCTTTTAAATTGCCGTGATAATACCTTGTAAAGCCTAAAATTGCGGGAGATTTACCAATCGTATCCTTGACTAAAACAGAAACTTGTGGAAAATGTTTGTCCGTTTTTGAAAAAACAGTTAAAATTTCTGCTGTTTTTAAAATCCATTCTTCTGTAAATTCATAGTTTATTAATTTGTCACTATTTATTTTGTTGTTTTCAATGATTGCCTGTGCAGATTGGATTAATACTTTTTCTTTTTTTCTTGATGTTAAATAATCACCCGCAAAAAGAAGTAAAAATAATACTGGAAAACTTAATAAAAATAAAGCAGTTTTCTTGTTATTGGACTTTTCAGTTTGAACATCCTGATTGTGTTTTTGTGCTATTCTAGTCAGATTAAACATAACATTTATGATTAAAGCCCCAATCATTAATGCCAATATGCCTAACACACTCATATAGAAGGTTTCGGTCATGTTTTCTCTAAATACTTTTAAACCAAAAACTTGAATACTTATAAAGGTAAATACCCAATAGACCAAAAGGAGTATTGAAATTGTGCCTATTGTATTGCTGAGTTTTACTAATTTTTTTGGATTCATCTTTTTTTGAATTTTATTGATGTTAATCTTTTTCATTTTGAAAACGCATATCATCTATGTCATCACTATAAAAATAGAGGCTATTGGGCAACCAAAACCGCGACTCTAAACTATTATGCCAAACGCCACCAAAACCGTCTATGGAATTTTCTAAACAGATTTCATCTAAGTTATTTTCTTTATTTCCTATGTTTAAAAAGAGTTCTGCTAATTTACATAAATTCACCACATTAAGTGTTATTATTAATTGATCTGCTTTTTGTGTTTTGTCGGTGTTTTTAGAATCAGACCATCCGTAATAAAAAGCAGGAGCATCTTCTGTTTTAATAGCATCACTTCCAAATGATGAAAATGGAAACTTACTGATTTTAGAAGGAATAAATTCGTATGATTTATAAGCCTCATTTTGTGCTGTTTCTAAAAAAACTATGTCATTTTTTTTTCTATCTAAATAGAAATAGATAGTTTTTATTTGTGAGTTAGCCTGTGTTATATTTATTGTTGCGTAAGCATTTTCACTAAAAAGTAAATCAAAAAGAAGTATGCCAAAGTTTAGATATACGTCTTTATAAGTTAGCCATTCTATTGCTCCATGCACTATATTTATTTCAAACGGAAAATCTTTATCTGTTCCTAAATGTATGCTTCTTTTTGATTTTCGCAGAATTAAATTAGCTACTTGAATATTCTTTAACTCACCATCAAACAATTCTTTTGTAAATATATAACTACTGTCTATATTTAATTTTGAAAGTTTTTCTGATATGGTTTTATAGCTGTTAAAGTTTTTCATATTTGGTAAAGATATAATTTGTAGCATTATTAAAAACGCCTTAAAACCGTGAATGCTTTACCCCTGAAAATAGGGGTTTAAACTGCTTTATTCAGTTTCTTTCTTTTGCCAATAAGTTACAGCATATTTTTTTTCTGAAAACCCACCTGAAGTTTTGAGTTCGTCTCTAAAATCTCTAAAACCTACATTCTTAAATTCAATAGGTGGTTCGGCATTTTTTAATTTTTCTTTGGCAAGTCTTTCTAGTGCTTCTTTATTTGTTATTTCTTCTGTAATATATTGACTAAAATCGTGTTGTTTTATTTGTTCGTAAAACTCGTTATCGCTCCAAAATGTTATTTCGTAAAATTCTAACATAAATTCGGATATATAAATGTGTTTATTATC
>DOIV01000325.1:0-763 GCA_003511845.1 Flavobacteriaceae bacterium
AATATGATTTAACTTGCCAAGCCTTACTAACTACCTAGTTTGCCTCTTTAATTGCATCAAATTTTATGCGTTGCTTTTCAGTTAAATTTTCTTGATTTTTTAGCAATGCATAGCGACTATTTTTTAGTTCTTCATTATCTTTAACTTCTCTTCTTCTTACTTTGTCGATTGCTGTATTAAGGTACTTTACCAAATGAAATCTATCATGAACAATAGAAGCGTTTGGCAATTTCTCTTTTGCTACCCAGATGTAGGCTTTCCACATATCCATACTTATGGTTTTAATGTTTTTTTGTTGCTGTTTTGTTAATGATTTATCTAACAATTCTTCAACAGATTGTTTTGTACGACCTTCAACAACATCTATAACATTTGCACCATAAGGACTGCTAAGAACACTTACATAATTATGTCCTTTTTTAAAAGACTTCTCGTCAATACTTAAATTTCTAAACTTAACATCTTGCAAGTTTCTTCTACTTAAGCCTCGTTCTGTACTTTTATGAATAATACTATTAACAACCCTAAAGCCACATTGCATAAAAGAAGCTGTTTTGGTTTGATTTTTTGTTGCTAAAAGTAATGCTATAACCTTACTTTCAAACTTTGATGTATAACGATCATACTTTGATGCCCAAGGTACAGACATTGTTTTTACCTTACCTTGTTTGTCTCTTATTCTAGGTATTCTACATTCAATATAAGTATGATAATCCATAATATCTAAATGACGCCATCGTCGTAACTTAGTATAATCATGAAT
>DOIV01000325.1:1157-8248 GCA_003511845.1 Flavobacteriaceae bacterium
TGTCTTGTAATTGGTTTGTAAATCTACTACTTGCCAATTCTCGTCTAAATCTAATAATAAATCAAAATAACTTGATATTCGTTTTGCCATTTTTTAAGCAAAGTTAAAAAATTCCACAATTATTGCAGTAGAACCAATATTAATTAAAACAAAAATCATGAAAAACATTATTATTTTAGTAGTAATTACCCTTTTTGTATTTACTGATTCATTTGCTCAAGAAACCACTAAAGAAGCCAGTAACGGATTTAAAGGAGCTTGGTGGGGATTGGCAGCAGGAAGTTATTCTGACAGTGAAGCAACAGACACGCAGTCGTTTACTATTCTGCCAGCAGTTGGTGTATTTATTGCACCTACTGTAACCGTAGGTGGAGCAGTAGGTTTCACTTCAACAAAGGTTGGAAATACTGATGCTTCAGAAATTTTTATTGTAAAACCTCTAGCAAGAAAATACTTTGGAGTAACTGACAAGTTCTTTCTTTTTATAGAAGGAAATGTTCCATTACTTTTTAATGAAAATTTCACAGGATATGGTTTTAATCTAGAGCCAGGTATTGACTACTTTATTGGAGGTAAATGGACGATTGAAGCAAAATTTGGTAGATTTGGTTACAATGCCATCAAACCAGATAGTGGAGATGCAATAGGAACAACCTCTTTAGGTTTTAATATGTTTGACGCTCAAACTCAAGAAGGTTTAGGAAGTGGATTATCTTTGGGTCTGAAATATTTATTTTAAGACATAACAGTTTAATCTTTACTGGGCATTGAAGAGATAATTCTTTAATGCCCATTTTTTATGAGTAATAACTCTACTTTTCTTTCGTCTTAAAGGGAGTGAACTTTAGTCTTTTATCAAACATTTAAAAAGCATATTTATTTTGATAGTATTAAAGGTGGCAATAATAAAAATATTTGTATATTTGCACGCTTAAAAATAAACAATTAAAAATTTAATTTATGAATCATTACGAAACTGTTTTCATTTTGAATCCCGTTTTATCTGATGTTCAGGTAAAGGAAACAGTAAAGAAGTTTAACGACTACTTGGTTTCTAAAGGTGCCGAAATGATCCACAAAGAAAATTGGGGCTTAAAAAAATTAGCGTATCCAATCCAAAAGAAAAAAACTGGTTTTTATCACTTATTTGAATATAAGGTTGCTGGTGAATTTATCACTCCTTTTGAATTAGAATTTAGAAGAGATGATAGTATTATGCGTTATTTAACGGTAAGGCTAGATAAGCATGCTGCTGAATGGGCTGAAAAGAGAAAAAAACGTGATAAAGCAACTAAAAACTAAGTTATGGCATCTACAATAGAACAACAAGCAAAGGGCGGAAATAAATCCGAAATCAGATATCTAACACCGTTAGACATTGATACAAAACAAAAAGTAAAATACTGTCGTTTTAAGAAAAACGGTATAAAATATATCGATTATAAAGACGCAGATTTTTTAATGTATTTAGTGAATGAACAAGGTAAAATTTTACCTCGTCGTTTAACAGGGACTTCATTAAAATTTCAACGTAAAGTGTCACAAGCAATCAAAAGAGCACGTCATTTGGCCTTAATGCCTTATGTAGGTGATTTGTTAAAATAATCAAAATTTAAGAACTATTATGGAACTTATATTAAAACAAGACGTAGCTAATTTAGGATTTACAGATGATGTGGTAACTGTAAAGAATGGTTATGGTCGTAATTTTTTAATTCCACAAGGATATGCATCGTTGGCAACTATTTCTGCAAAGAAAGTATTAGCTGAAACGTTGAAACAAAGAGCTTATAAAGAAGCTAAAATTATAAAAGAAGCTACAGCTACAGCTACAGCAATACAAGAATTAGCTGTTAAAATACCTGCAAAGGTAGGTACTGGTAATAAGCTTTTTGGTTCTGTAGGTAATGCAGATGTAGTTACTGAAATAGCTAAAGCAGGAATTGAATTAGACAGGAAATTTGTTACTGTTTTAGGCGGTTCTGTAAAAAGGCTAGGTACTTATAATGCTAAAATTCGTTTACATAGAGAGGTGATTATTGATTTGCCTTTTGATGTAATACCAGAAAAGAAATAAACAAAATGTTGATAACAAATCAACGTTGTTTTTTGAAAAGCTATCCCATTTGGATAGCTTTTTTTTATTTTTGTAGTATGTTATTAACAAACAATCTAATTCAAACATTATGAGAAAAAATTATTTTTTTGCAGTGCTATTTTTTTGCATTGCAATAAGTTCATTTGCTCAGGTAACTACAGCTTCAATGAGAGGAACTGTTTCTGATGAAAGTGGGCAAGAGATTCCAAGTGCAAATGTAGTTGCTGTGCACGTTCCTTCAGGTACTAGTTACGGAACCGTAACTCAGATAAATGGATCGTTTAACATACCAAATATGCGTATTGGCGGGCCGTATAAAGTTACTATAAGTTTTGTTGGACTTAAAACTCTGATAGATGAAGGTATTCACTTGCAGATTGGTCAGAAGTTTAAAGCCAAATATGTATTAAAAGAAGAAGCTTCTGAATTAGAAGAAGTAGTTTTAACTGCAAATAAAAATTCTATTATAAATAGTGGTAGAACTGGTTCTTCAACAAATATTGGCAGAGAAGAAATTAAATCTCTACCAACAATATCTAGATCAATTAATGACTTTACACGATTGACTCCATCAGCTGATGGAAATTCATTCGGAGGAGCAAATAATAAAATGAATAATCTAACTTTAGATGGTTCTATTTTTAATAATCCTTTCGGATTGGATGGTGGGACTCCAGGTAGTCAAACCAATGCACAGCCAATATCTTTAGATGCGATAGATCAAATTCAAGTAGATTTAGCACCTTATGACGTAACTTCATCAGGTTTTACAGGAGCTTCAATTAATGCAGTAACGAAGTCAGGAACAAATGAATTTCACGGGACAGTATTTGGTTTCTATAGAAATCAAGATATGACTGGTAATAAAATAGAAGGAAATGAAATTTTTAAAGGAGATTTGAAACACTTACAGGCTGGATTTAGTATTGGTGGGCCAATCATTAAAAATAAATTGTTCTTTTTTGCAAATGCAGAAATTGAAAATAGAGATGATTTAGTTACAGGTTTTAGAGCTAATAATGGGGGAGAAACTGTTGGTAATGGTATTTCAAGAGTTTTACGTTCTGATTTAGAAGCCGTATCTGATGCTTTATCAGCACTAGGATATGAAACTGGTGGTTATGAAAATTTATTACACGGTACAAATAATTATAAGTACATAATGAAGTTAGATTGGAATATTAGTGATGATCATTCATTGACAGCTACTTACAATGTATTAGATGCACAAAGAGATAAACCAGCACATCCATCAGCATTTTTTAATAGAGGGCCAAATCAAAACACCTTACAATTTGAAAATTCTGCTTATACCATTAATAATAAAATTCAATCATTTTTAGTGGAGTTAAAATCAAGATTTGGTAATAAGTATTCAAACAACTTACAAGTTGGTTATACGCATTTTGATGATTTTAGAACACCGAAATCAGTTGCTGCTCCATCTATTACTATTTTAGAAGCTGGATCACCATACATTATTGCTGGGCACGAGCCATTTTCAATAAATAATAAATTAGATCAAAAAGTTTTCCAAATCACCAATAATTTTAAAATTTATGCAGGTGATCATACCATTACTATTGGTGGTTCTTTTGAAAAATTCTCATTTGATAATTCGTTTAATTTAGGTACATTCGGAGCAAAAGGGTTGTTTTTCCCATCTGCTGGTTCTGTATCAGAGTTTTTAGATTACACGAATGATCCTGCTGGATTTGCTGCTGATTTTGCTGCTGCAAAAGCTGCTGCTGCTACAGGGAAATATGCTCTTGCTGAAACAAATGTTGGTCAAACAGCAGTTTACGCTCAAGACGAATATGCTATTAATGATGATTTTACCTTAACTTTAGGGTTGCGTGTAGATATGCCAAGTTATTTTGATACAGAAGATAAAGTACAAGAAAATATTGATAGAAATTGTTGTTATGACCCTTCTATTCAGTATTTCACAACAAACGGTACACCAACTAAATTTGACAGTAAACAATTACCTGCTAAGAAAGCGTTATTTTCACCTCGTTTAGGCTTTAATTGGGATATAACAGGCGAATCCACAAAACAATTAAGAGGTGGTATTGGAGTATTTACAGGAAGATTACCATTTGTATGGATAGGTAATCAAGTGCAAAATGTAAATTCATTTTTCTATACTGTAGTTGATCCTGATTTTCAATTCCCACAAGTACTGCGTTCAAACTTAGGATATGACCATAAGTTTGATAATGGATTAACAGCTACATTTGATGTGGTATATTCTAAAAATTTAAATGCTATTTATGCAACTAATATTGGTCTTCAAAAGCCAACAGGTACATTGCAAGGTCCAGGTGCAAGAGAAATTTATTTGCCAGCTGACAAGACCAATCACGCTTGGGCTGTAACCAATACCGATATTGGTAATGTACTTAATTTTTCTGCTCAATTGAAAAAAAGATGGGAAAATGGGTTGAATATGAGTATAGCATATGATTTTTTAGATAGTAAAGATGCTACGTCACCTACACAAGAAATTACAAATGCTACTTTTGGATTTAATCCGAATATTGGTAATGTGAATCAGGCAAAAATGAGTCCATCAAGATTTGGTCATAAGCATCGTATTGTTGGTGCTATTATGAAGAAGTTTACTTATGGTAATGATAAATGGTCAACATCATTAGCAACCTTCTTTGAATATGCACAAACAGGTAGGTTTAGTTATACGTATGGTGGAGATATAAACGGAGATGGTTCTGCACAAAACGATTTATTGTATGTTCCAACTGCTGCAGATATTACTGCAATGAACTTTACAGGTACACCAGCAGAACAACAAGCTCAAAGAACTGCTTTAGAGAGTTATATTAGTCAAGATGATTATTTAAATGGTGAAAGAGGAAGTTTTTCTGGTAGAAACGGAAACCTTGCACCTTGGTTTTCTAATTGGGATTTCCGTTTAGCTCAAGACTATAATATAAATGATACTAAGAAAATTCAATTGACATTAGATATTTTAAATATAGGAAATTTGATTAGTTCTAATTGGGGTATACGTCAGCTACCAACAAACACACAGCCTATTGGGGTTAGCTTTGATAGTGGTGTAGATCCAGATCATTTAAGTCCGTTATATACTTTTGATACGACACAGAAATCAACATTTACAAATAATTTAAGTTTGTTGTCTAGATGGCAAGCACAAGTAGGATTGAGATATATCTTCTAAAAATATAGAATTATTTTTAAACTAAAACCTCGCCAATTGGCGAGGTTTTTTTAATTTTGAACTTTAAATATTAAGTATGAAATACAAACAGTTAACAAAAGAACAATTTGAAGCTTTGCATGAGGAGTTTGCACAATTTTTAGCTACTCAGCAAGTAGATATTAAAGAATGGAATGCTATAAAAAAAGAGAAGCCAGAAGTAGCTGATCAAGAATTGAATTTGTTTAGTGATGTAGTTTGGGATGATGTTTTAAATAAAACGAAGTATTTAGAACACTTTTCTGAACAAAATATCAATTTATTTAAATGTGAACCCTCAGAAATTTCTAGAATAGTGGTTCAAATTAATAAACCTAAATTTAGCTTTTTTAATGATGATGATTATAGATGGTTTATTGACAATACACAAGATAAGTCAATCAATTTTTTTAAAGGAACTAAAAAATATGATAAAGATAGAAATGCAGAACTCTTTGATCTGATTCAAAAAGGAAGTGTCATTGCTGATGGGAAACTGTATGAGGCTATTTTTGAATTGATAAAGTAGATAATAAAGAAGAGGCTGAAATGTAAAAACCTTCATTGCGTTCCTTGCGAAAAACTCTGCGACCTTAGCGGTTAAAAAATAGCATCTACTCCCAATAACCCAATAAAACCACCTACAGTTTAAACCTCTTTTTAGTCTCTATCGCCTTAATAATTTTTCTAGCTCTATTTACCAATCCAACACTTCCTGTAGGAATATTCTTTTCTAATATCAACACCAATTCTGGGTGAATCCACTCGTTTTTTGAGCCTAACAAATACAGGGAGTACATCATGTAAGCTTGAATTGCAGTGGATTGATTATCAATTAGCCAGTCAAATCCACTTTCAGTAATACTTTCAAGATATTTTTCTGTGATTTTAGACAAGAAAATACTGTTCTTTTTTACGAAATATTCAACCATTAATAATTCACAAATTTTTGCACAAGCACGTATACTTGCCTCTTGTTTTAATTTTGATAACAAGTTTGTGAAGATATCAAGATGAGGTAAAATAAGTGTTAGTTTTTCTTTACAGACTAATTCTAGTATTCGTATAGAGAAGCTTGAGTTTTTATCATCTACTTGTTGGGTGTTTTCTAGTAGAATAGTGATGTAAGAAGGGTTTTTTAAACAAGAGTTTATTAAAAGTGTTCTGAGCTCTAATTTGTTTGTTCCTTTGCCAAGTGTTTCTATGAATAGCTCTTTATCCATGTAAATAATTTTCAATCAATTGTTGCACACCTACAGTTGCTTTTTCAGCGATGATGGTTAAATTATTAAAATCATGTTGTTGTATTGAGGGTTTAGGGTCGATAAAAAATAGGGGAGTACCTACCTTTACATAATTCACCAAACTAGCGGCAGGATAGACTTGCATGGAAGTCCCTATAATAATTAAAATAGCTGCTGTAGTTGTTATTTCTACTGCTTTTTCTAGTAGCGGTACATCTTCACCAAACCATACGATATGTGGTCTTAATTGAGCTCCTTTTTCACAAGTATCGCCAAGGATAATATCTTCGGTACGATTATAAACTAGATTTGCATCTAAAGTACTTCTTACTTTCAACAATTCTCCATGTAAATGGATAATTTTAGAACTGCCTGCTCGTTCATGTAAATCGTCTACATTTTGAGTAATTATGGTTACATCATAGTTGTTTTCTAATTCCGCTAAAGCAGTATGAGCAGAATTTGGTTTTACATTCAATAATTGCTTTCTACGTTGATTGTAAAAATCTAAAACCAATTCAGGGTT
>DOIV01000030.1 GCA_003511845.1 Flavobacteriaceae bacterium
TTCATCAGAAATATTATAAGAGGCACTTATTTTTGGATAGAATTGTTGTCTTTCATTTTCTCCAAAAGTTGAGGCTCCATCAATTCTACCCGCTATTGTTAGAAAGATACGATCATTGTAAGCAAAAGTTTGTTGTAAAAAACCTCCCCAGTAAGAAGCTTCAGATCTAAAATCAGCTCCACCAATTGCATTACTAGGGTCAGTAACAATAACTCCATCAATAGGTCCTACTTGATCATTTTTAACTCCAAAAGCCTCATTTTTTTCGTATTGATAACTATAACCAAACCCTGTAGTTGATTTAATTTTATCATTTATATCAAATTGATAACTCATATTAAAGTCTGAATTATACATATTCGAGTTAATAGTAGCTTTTTCACTTCGACCATTTGGTCTTGTATTGACTCCTCTAGGCACAAATAATAACCCTTCAGTATTTGAGTGGTCAAAGCCAAAGGTATAATTTACTTTAAAACCTTCAAATGGACTTAGTTTTAGTTGAATATCACTAATGGATCTAAAGTTTTTTTGTGATGCATCAATTCTGTCTATGGTTTCTCTAGGACTTGGCATCCATAATCCTATATTAGGATAATTTCCAAATTCATCTGGGTCTTGATCATTTGTATTATCGGCAAAAATTAATGCTGTTATTGGACCATAATTTTTTCCATTAGGCATATCATTACTTTTGTTAGATGATATAAATGAACCAACGGATAAATCTAACCAACTATAGAGTTCTTGATCGATTCTTAAACGAAGTGTTTTTCTGCCAAAATCTGTATTGCGAACAATTCCTTCATTTTTATATAAAGAACCTGAAAAAGCATACTTTGTTTTTTCAGTACCACCATTTATAGATAAAGAGTTTTCATAACCTGTGCCAGAAGTAAAAATGTAATCTTGATAATTATAGCGAGTGGCAGGAACAGCTACACCGTTAGCATCCCATTCTAACTGAGCATCATTATACGGTAAGTTTTTTCTTATTTTATTTACATTAACACTTGCTGTATATGTAATTTTTGGTGCTCCAATTTTACCTTTTTTAGTAAAGATTTGAACAACTCCATTACTGGCACGTGACCCATAAATAGCTGCTGCAGCTGCACCTTTCAGTATTTCAATCCGCTCAATATCATTAGGATTGATATCTACCAACCTATTTTGAGTATAACCTCCTAAATCTATTGCTTGATTGGATCTGTTATTTACAACAACTCCATCTATTATGTATAGTGGGTCAGAACTTCCAGATAATGTACTTGCCCCTCTTAATCTAATAGACATCCCTCCAGAAGGGTTTCCTGAGTTTCTAGAGATATAAGCTCCGGCTACTTGGCCTTGTAAGGCCTCTCCAACACTTACAATAGCTTTGGAGTCGCTTAAATCATCTGCTGTTATTGAAGTTATTGCCGACCCTAATTGTTTTTTAGTAGCAATTCCAGATGTTCCTGTAATAATAACCTCATCAAGGCTTAATAAATCTTCTTGCAACACCATGTCAACCAGTTGGTTATCAGTATTTAGCTTAACAGAAACTGTTTTGTATCCAAGAGAGCTAAAAACTAGAAGTTTGTTTTCGAGATTGCCAACATTAATAGAGTATTTACCATCAAAATCAGTTGTTGTACCATTGGTTGTACCTTTTACAATAACAGTTGCCCCAGGCAATGGGCCGCTTTCATCTGATACTGTTCCTGAAATACTTTGGGCCTCTGAGAAGCTGTAAAGCATGACAAAACAGAGTATCAGTAAACTTCTAAATACATTGTTTTTCATAATTGAATTGAATTAGTTAATAATAACATCAAATATAAAAAAAAACATAAATTTAATGTTATCTTGTTTATATAAAATCTAAACTATGAATAATAGCCTTATTATAAAGTGGAGAATAGCTAAACAACCTAAAACTCTCTATAAAGACATTAAATTGAAAGCCAGAGACAGGAAACATGACCGCTTTGCTACAAGAACCATGACTCTTGGCTCTAAAATTTTTAATACTTACGTAACACCGACACTTACCTATGGAAATTCTTTTCAATCAAACCTTAATAAATATATTACGTTTATAGAGTATATAGCCTAACAACATATAAAAAGCAACTACAGTTAATGCATATAGCATTGATGCTAGTTTGTCGGTTGAAATAAAACTTGTGTAGAATGTATGATACAACCAACTATGAATACTTTCGGTTTCATTCACCTTTATCCTTCCAAAAATTTTAGACACAAAACTTGACATAAAATAAATAACAATAGCATTAGAGCCTACATATTTAAAAATAGAACCAAATTTTATTTGTTTCTCATCCATTATATAATGCACAATGCCTAAAATTAAAGTTGCCCATCCAGCTGTAACCAGTACAAAACTACTTGACCACAATGCTTTATTTATCGGAAACCAAGTATTCCAAATAGTACCTAGTAGAATCATCAAAACACCTAGAACAGTTAAGGACATTAATTTGTTGTATTTAAATTCATTTAATATTCCTCCAATTAATATCCCTATAATAGCCGACACAATTGATGGTAATGTACTCAACAGCCCTTCAGGATCATAATCAGGTTTATAAGTATGATTACCAAAAAATTTGACATCTATATAATTTGCCCAGTTATTTGGAGCTCTGTCAAAGGTTGGCAGTTCCCCATTTAAAGGAACAAAACCCATCCATAACCAATACCCAACTAGAATAACTATAGCTATAGCTAATAAACCTTTCCAACTAAAATTTAAATTCAATACCGCTGCAATGAAAAACACAACACCTATTCTTTGTAAAACTCCTGGTATTCTCAACTCACTAAAAGGTTTAAAGAAGGGAATGTATGGCAAAAACCATCCTAAGAACAATCCCAATCCTATAATTTTCAAACTCCGAATTAATATCTTTCTATTAGTCTCAAAGTTATTAGGTTTATTTTTGTAAGCAAATGAAATAGAAATTCCAACAATAAACAAAAAGAAAGGAAATACCAAATCTGTAGGTGTATATCCATGCCAATCTGCATGTAATAATGGTGCATATACATGGCTCCAAGTACCTGGCGTATTTACCAAAATCATAGCCGCTATAGTGAAACCTCTTAAAACATCTACAGATGCTATTCTTTTTGATTTCACATTGTTTGATTCCATGTTTCGG
>DOIV01000121.1 GCA_003511845.1 Flavobacteriaceae bacterium
ATAGAAACTGAAATAGCTTCCATGCCTGGGATAAAACGTTTTTCGTTAGATAAAATCTCTAAAGAATTAGAAGAGGTAGTATCCTTAAAAATTCCAGCAGTGTTACTTTTTGGTATTCCTTCAAAAAAGGATGAAGAAGGTTCTGAAACATGGAATGAAAACGGAATTATTCAACAGGCCATCCGATTTATCAAGAAAAATCATCCAGACCTATATGTGATAACAGATGTGTGTTTTTGTGAATATACTTCGCATGGGCATTGCGGAATTATCCATGATAAAGATGTTGATAATGATGCTACTTTGGTCAATATTGCAAAACAATCTATTTCTCACGTCAAGGCAGGTGCAAATATGATTGCACCTTCTGGTATGATGGATGGTACCGTAGCAATGGTACGTGAAGCTCTAGATAATTCAGGATTTTTAGACACACCAATTATGGCGTATTCTGTAAAATATGCTTCGGCATATTACGGGCCATTTAGAGATGCCGCAGATTCTACACCAAGTTTTGGTGATAGAAAAACCTATCAAATGGATGCTGCCAACAGAGATGAAGCGATGCGAAAAGCAACGTTTGATGACGCTGAAGGTGCTGATATTTTAATGGTAAAACCAGCCTTGTCTTATTTGGATATTATTAGAGATTTAAAGAATAATTTTGACAGGCCTATTGCCTGTTATAATGTAAGTGGTGAATATGCCATGATAAAAGCAGCGGCAGAAAAAGGATGGATTGATGGAGAGAAAGTAATGCTAGAATCTTTACTTTCTATGAAAAGAGCTGGGGCTGATATTATCATTACTTATTTTGCTAAGGAAGTGGCGAAAGTGTTGTTGAAGAGTTGATTTGTCTGTCATTCCTGCGTAGGAAAGAATCTGTTGAATTATAATAAATGTTTAAAACCAATCATCAATATTATGTTTATATCATTACAAATAGAAAAGATGGTGTTTTATATATTGGATAACAAATAATTTAGAAAGAAGGATGTCCGAGCACAAACAAGGTTTGAGTAAAGGATTTTCTAAAAGATACAATTTGGATAAGCTAATTTATTTTGAAACGTATCAATATATTAATGAAGCAATAAAAAGGGGAAAAAACATGAAGAAATGGAAAAGAGAATGGAAGGTGGCATTAATAAATAAAGGAAATATAAAATGGGAAGACTTGTCAAAGGACTGGTTTAAATAATAAGATTCCTGCCTACGCAGGAATGACAGAAAAGTATATGAAACACAATAACTCAAACAAATTATATAAAAAAGGATTAAAACACTTGGTTGGTGCGGTAAACTCACCAGTTAGAGCATTTGCTTCGGTAGGAGGGAATCCGTTATTTATTAAAAAAGCAAAAGGCAGTAAAATTACTGATGTTGATGGTAATACTTATATAGATTTTGTTTTGTCTTATGGACCTATGATATTAGGTCATCGTCATAAAAAAGTGCAAAAAGCCATTACAAAAGCCTTGAAAAACGGCTATACATTTGGTGCTTCTACAAAAAATGAAATCAAGCTTGCAAAAATTGTTTGTGATGCTTTTCCATCAATGGATAAAGTTCGTTTTGTAAATTCAGGAACTGAAGCAGTATTGAGTGCATTGCGTTTGGCAAGAGCGTATACAGGGAAAGATAAAATTATAAAATTTTCAGGGTGTTATCATGGACATTCAGATGCTTTATTGGTAGCAGCAGGTTCTGGTTTGGCAACGTTGAGTTTGCCAGGCAGTAAAGGTGTGCCTGAAGGAGCAGTTAAAAATACACTGATTGCTAATTATAATGACTTAGATAGTGTAAAAAAGCACTTTGAAAAACACGATGATATTGCAGGGGTAATTATTGAGCCTATTGCTGGTAATATGGGAGTGGTATTGCCAAAAGACAACTTTTTAAAAGATTTAAAAGTATATTTAGCATCAAAAAGAGCTTTATTGATTGTTGATGAGGTGATGACAGGTTTTCGTTCAAAATTTGGTGGAGCTCAAGAATTATTAGGTGTAGAGGCTGATATTATCTGTTTAGGTAAAGTAATTGGTGGAGGTTTTCCTGTAGGTGCTTACGGTGCAAGAAATGAAATTATGGAAATGGTTTCGCCTTTAGGTGAGATGTATCAAGCAGGAACATTATCAGGAAATCCGATTGCTATGGCAGCAGGAATTGCGACTTTAACGGAATTAAAAAAACAAAACCCGTATCAACAATTTGAGGAAGTAGGAGGTAAATTGGAAACAATTTTATTAGAGTCAGCAAAAAAACACAACGTAGATATAACAGTAAACAGATTTGGCTCAATGATAAATCCGTTTTTCACTACAACTAAAGTGACTAATTTTGAAGAGGCTCAGCAATCAGATACCAAAAAATTTGCTATATTCTTTTGGGAAATGATTCGCAATGGCATCTTTTTACCACCTTCACAGTTTGAAGCATGGTTCTTGTCATCCGCTTTAAGCGAAAAAGATATGAAAAAAACTGCAATAGCTATTGATAAAGCAATGGAAGCTGTGTCGAAAAAATAAATTAAAAACTCTGTGTAATAGCTATTTCACAGAGATACATAGAGAAAAACATAGAGATTCACAGAGAAATATAATTAATTGATGATAAAAAACGACTTATTTTTAAGAGCCTTAAAAGGGGAAACTGTTGATAGACCACCTGTGTGGATGATGCGTCAAGCTGGACGATTTTTGCCAGAATTTATGGAAATACGTAAAAAATATGATTTTTTCACGCGTTGCCGCACTCCAGAATTAGCCTCTGAAATTACAGTACAACCCATTAGAAGATTTGGTATGGATGCTGCAATTTTGTTTTCAGATATTTTGGTAATTCCACAGGCTATGAATATTGAAGTGGAGATGAAACCTAATTTTGGTCCTTATTTGCCAAATCCTGTTAGAGATCAAAAAGCGGTAGATCATGTCATTGTTCCAGATGTTAATGTTGAGTTAGATTATGTAATGCAAGCCATTAAAGCTACCAAAGAGAAATTGAATAACGAAGTGCCATTAATAGGTTTTGCAGGTTCGCCTTGGACAGTTTTTTGTTATGCAGTACAAGGACAAGGCTCTAAAAATTTTGACAAAGCAAAAGAGTTTTGTTTTACCAATCCTGTTGCTGCACATCAACTATTACAGAAATTTACGGATACTACTATTGCTTATTTAAAAGCAAAAGTAAAAGCAGGTGTAGATGTAGTGCAAATTTTTGATTCTTGGGGAGGGATGCTTTCACCTGTTGACTATCAAGAATTTTCTTGGAAATATATCAATCAAATTATTGAGGCTTTGAAAGATGAAGCTCCGGTTATTGCTTTTGGGAAAGGCTGTTGGTTTGCTCTGCAAGAAATGTCAAAATCAAATGTTTCTGCTTTAGGGGTAGACTGGACAATTACTCCACAAAATGCACGTTATTTATCTGGAGGGAATGTTACTTTACAGGGTAATTTTGATTCTTCAAGATTGTTATCACCACCAGCTACCATAAAAAAAATGGTACATAAAATGATAAATGATTTTGGAAAAGACAAATATATTGTTAATTTAGGGCATGGTATTTTACCTAATATACCGCTAGATAATGCCAAAGCATTTATAGATGCCGTAAAAGAATATAGTAGCGAATGAAAAACATGGGGTTTAGAAGATTGATTAATAAAGGCAATGCTTGGTCTTTTGTTGTGCTGTTTTTAAGACACCCTTTTAATCTTGTCCCTACATTATTAGCTACCTATGAAACTGTAGAAATATCAAATGAGCATTATGGGAGGTTGCACCATAAAAATAATTACACAAATGCGTTTAGACATGCATTGTGGAATTTTTTAATTGCTAAAAAATGCTCAAAATGGAGAGGTAATACGCAAAAGGCTATTCGTTTTGCTGAAAAAATTACCAGCTGGCATGAAAAATTTTCACCCAATGAACCATTAGAGAGAGAAATGGATTTACATAACAATCATGTAGGAAGAAAATTTTTTATCATTTCTGAAGAATTACCCTTAGACGAAGTTGTATTAAGATTAAAAGAAAAAGCAGAAAAATCTAAACATTTAAAAAATGTTGAAGACCTTAAAAATTACAGCAACGATTTGGTTCACATTGAAAATGTTTAATGGTTAAAAGCATACTAAGCAGCATCAAAGCCTATACCCAGTCTTTTAGTTTAATTTCAAAATTAAAACTTTGGAGATATTTCTTTATTCCAATTTTAATTAGTGTGGTTACTGCTTCGGTTATTGTTTTTATTACTTACGGATGGTCTGATAATGTAGGGATTTATATTTCTAAAATTTGGAAATGGGAATGGGGCAAGCAAACTTTTACTAGTATTAGTACTTTTATGGGTGGTATTAGTATTGTAATTATAGGCTTAATACTTTACAAGCACATTATTATGGCATTGTCAGCTCCGTTTATGAGTCCTGTTTCTGAAAAAATTGAAGCTCATTTATCAGGAGTGTCTTTAACAGAAATACACCAACATAGAAAAACCAGTTTTAGTGAGCAATTGTTACGTGGTATTCGAATTAATATTCGGAATTTAGCAAAAGAATTGTTGTTTACTCTTCCGCTATTAGTATTGAGCATTATTCCTGTAGTTAATATTCTCTCTACAGTTTTGTTGTTTTTACTACAAGCGTATTATGCAGGTTTTGGCAATATGGACTATACCTTAGAACGTCATTTTAATTATAAAGAAAGCTTGCATTTTGTTGGTAAACATAAAGGATTAGCTATCGGTAATGGACTTGTTTTTATGTTGTTTTTATTAATTCCAGTACTAGGGATTATTTTAGTCCTACCTTTTTCAGTTACTGCTGCGACTATAAAAACAGTAGAAGCTATAAAAAATAAAAGTATAGATGATTCTTAAGGATTGGTCTTGTAGATTGGTTTTTCAATAATTTATACTTCTAAATATTTATTTATCAACTTGATAAATTAGCATCTTAATATTTCTTAAATTG
>DOIV01000278.1:0-141 GCA_003511845.1 Flavobacteriaceae bacterium
ATTTTACAACAAATAATCTCTTTTTGTGATAATTCCATAAAAAGTTTTTGAGATTAAATGTGGTTACTTACTTTTACCAGCTTATAATTAACAAACCATGGATAGAAAACTCTTATTATCATTAGTTAAAGAATATGAAAG
>DOIV01000278.1:537-1129 GCA_003511845.1 Flavobacteriaceae bacterium
CTGCATTTTCTAGTGTAAAAAACTTAAAAATTAATTATGCAGTTAAAGCATTGTCTAATGTCAATATTTTACAACTTTTTAAAAAGTTAAATGCTGGCTTAGATACGGTTTCTGTTCAAGAAGTTCAATTGGGCTTAAAGGCTGGTTACGACCCAAAAGACATTTTATTTACACCTAATGGCGTGTCTTTAGAAGAGTTAGAACAAGCTATGGAATTAGGTGCTCAAATCAATATTGACAACTTGTCTGTATTAGAACAGTTCGGACAAAAACATCCTAAAGTACCTGTTTGTATTCGGATGAATCCTCATGTAATGGCTGGCGGGAATAGTAAAATTTCTGTGGGTCATATTGATTCTAAATTCGGAATCTCCATACATCAATTACCTCATATTCATCGTGTGGTAGAAAATACAGGAATGCTTATTACTGGTGTGCATATGCATACAGGCTCTGATATTTATGATGTAGATGCTTTTTTACGTGCTACAGAAATACTATTCAATGCCGCTGAAACATTTAAAAACTTAGAATCAATTGATTTTGGTAGTGGATTTAAAGTGCCTTATAAAGAAGGTGATATTCAAACTGA
>DOIV01000278.1:1522-4779 GCA_003511845.1 Flavobacteriaceae bacterium
AGAGACTTGACCTTAATGTTTGAACCTGGTAAATTTTTAGTAAGTGAAGCAGGTCAGTTTCTAGTCAATGTAAATGTGGTAAAACAGACTACTTCTACGGTGTTTGCTAGCATTGATAGCGGATTGAACCATTTTATTCGTCCTATGTTTTATGATGCTTATCACCATATTGAGAATCTTTCAAATCCTAAAGGAAAAGAACGTTTCTATACCGTTGTAGGTTATATTTGCGAAACAGATACTTTTGGAGTCAACAGAAGGATTTCTGAAATTTCTGAAGGCGATATTTTGACTATTAAAAACGCTGGAGCCTATTGTTTTTCAATGGCTTCTAATTATAATTCGCGTTATAGACCAGCTGAAGTATTGGTGAATAATGGTAAAGGTTATTTAATTCGTAAAAGAGAAACTATCGAAGATTTGTTAAGGGGTCAAGAATTGGTGGAGTTGTAATATCATTTCGACAAAAAGAGGAGCTATCTATATTTGAGATTCTTCACTTCGTAAATATTACGTTCTGAATGACATTTAAATTATTGAAAACTCCTCAATATTTGTAATACCAACTCTTTAGTCAAAGGCTTGCCGTTGGCTTTTTCTCTGATTTTATCGAAACTAAATCTAAAGCCGCAACCTTCTTTGTATGCACTGCAACCATAGGCTGTTTTCCCTTTGAGGACAATTCCTTTTTTACATTTCGGACAAGAAATTACATCTTCTTTGGTTTTATTTTTTGCAGAAGTTCCTTTTTCTTTTAGAACTAGGTTGAAATCTGTATCAAAAACTAATGAGCCATCCTTTTTACCTTGTTCTGTAGCAAATCCTTTTAAATTTACTGTTGCTCCTTTTTGCAATAAACGTAAATATTGATTGTCAGAAATCTTTTTCCCTTGAAAAACAAAAGACAATTTAAAACTACAATTGTTCTTGTATTCACTACATCCATAAGCCGTTTTACCCTTTAAAAGTTGTCCTTTTTTACACTGCGGACAAACTTGACCAATCATGCCTTTCTTAGCAATTTTCTTTTTAGGAGCTGAGATTTTTTCTTTTACTGTGGTATGAGAAATTTTAGTGCCAGCTTTTTCGCTACGTACTTCATAGACCAACCGATCTACCATACGCTTCATATCCTCAATAAAAGTCCCTGCATTATAAGTGCCTTGTTCTATCTCTTTTAGTTTCTTTTCCCATTGCCCTGTTAATTCAGCCGATTTCAACAAGTCATTCTGAATGGTATCAATCAATTGAATACCAGTATTGGTCGGAATCAACAACTTCTTTTTACGGACTACATACTTACGTCTAAACAGCGTTTCAATAATACTAGCACGCGTAGAAGGTCTGCCAATACCGTTGTCTTTCATTAATTCTCGCATTTCATCATCATCAACTTGCTTACCCGCAGTTTCCATAGCTCTAAGTAATGTGGCTTCTGTATAATTACGTGGTGGCTTGGTTTCTTTTTCTAAAAATGATGGTTCATGTATGCCAGATTCTCCTTTAGTGAAATTTGGTAAAATTTCTGTTGTTGATTCTTCATCGTCTGTTGAAACACCTTCAAAAACCACTCGCCATCCTTTTTTTAAGATTTCTTTACCAGAAGTTTTAAAAACAACTTTTGCAGCTTCACCAGTAACTGTAGTTCTTGAAATATCACAATCCTCATAAAATACAGCTATAAAACGCTTGCAAATAATGTCATAAATCTGTTGCTGATTGTATTGTAATTTAGATTGCAATCCTGTAGGGATTATCGCATGGTGATCGGTTACTTTTTTATCATTAAAAACGCGAGAAGATTTTTTTATTTTTTTATCAAGTAACACTTTAGTTAAATTACTGTAATTAGTTAATTTACTAAGTATTTCTTTAACTTTAGGATAGACGTCATTTGGTAAAAAAGTAGTATCAACTCTAGGATAAGTCACTACTTTTGATTCGTACAGTTTTTGAACCATTTTTAAGGTTTCATCTGCTGTAAATCCGAATTTCGTATTGCAATAGACTTGCAAGCCAGTCAAATCAAATAACTTTGGTGCGTACTCTTTCCCTTTTTTCTTGCTTACATTTCTAATGGTAAAATCACTTTCTTTAACCTTAGCCGCTAATAATTCTCCGTCTTCTTTCTTTAAAAATCGTCCATCTTCATAACTAAAGAGTGTTTTTTTATAGGTGGTTTGGAGTTCCCAATACGGAAGAGGCTTAAAATTTTCAATTTCCTTAAAACGATTGACTAACATTGCCAAGGTTGGTGTTTGCACTCGCCCTACAGATAACACTTGTTTGTATCCGCCATGTTTAACAGTGTAAAGTCTTGTCGCATTCAGCCCTAATAACCAATCACAAATGGCACGAGAAAACCCTGCATAATACAAATTATCATAATCTTCAGAAGGTTTTAAGTTTTTAAAGCCTTCTTTTATCGCCTCTGTGGTCAATGAGGAAATCCACAATCGTTGTATTTCTCCTTTGTATTTCGCTTGATTGATGACCCAACGCTGAATCAATTCACCTTCTTGACCAGCATCCCCACAGTTGATAACAAGATCAGCTTTATCTAATAAACTCTTAATGGTATTGAATTGTTTTTGAACACCTTGATTGGTGGTGACCTTGGTTTCAAACCGCTCAGGCAACATGGGTAGGTTGTTTAAATCCCAACTTTTCCAATGTGGTTTGTAATCTTTAGGTTCTAATAAGGTACATAAATGTCCGAAAGTATAAGTTACTGCATATCCATTACCTTCAAAGTAACCATCACGCTTTGTTTTTGCTCCTAAAACTGTAGCAATTTCTCTAGCTACACTTGGTTTTTCGGCGATACAAACTTTCATTTATTAATCTAAGTTTGGAAGTTTAAAATCATCTAATGCACTTGGTTTTTGCATCATTTTTTCTATTTCAATAGCTTTTCTGGGTGCTCTGGCTGATAAATTTACAGGACCATTATCCGTAATTAAAATATCATCTTCAATTCTAACAGCTATTCCCCACCATTTCTCATCACAATTACTGTTTTCAGTAATGTAAATACCTGGTTCTACAGTAATGACCATATTTGCTTTAAAATCACCATACTCTCCTGGATCATGTACATCTAAACCGATATGATGCGAAGACCCGTGTGGATAATAATGATGTTTTTCATCTAAAGATTTTATGATTCCTAATTCTAACAAGCCTTTATTGATAATTTTTTGCGTGGCTTGATGAGAAACCACAAAATTATTACCTACTGTTAATTCAGAAATACC
>DOIV01000166.1:0-8437 GCA_003511845.1 Flavobacteriaceae bacterium
AAAGGAATAGTATTAAAACTGAAAGCTATAACTTATAGAAGGCATTATTGGGAATAAACTTTGTTGCTTTAGCACCAATTCATTACTAGCATCATTATCGGAATCTTTATAATCAAAAAAGTAGTAATACGGGTTTTTTCTATTGTATAAATTGAATATACTAACATTCCATGTGCGAGTGCCTCGTTTTTTTTGTTTTCTGAAGTTTATGCCAATATCTAATCTATGAAAAGCTCTCATTCTAAAACTATTTTTCTCACCATAGATATCAATTTCTGAAGCAAAATCTTGAAAATTAGTACTATTTATAGGTAAATTATTAGGGTTATCTGGCACTATATATTTACCAATAGCTAAGGTAATAGGATTTCCGCTACCAAATACCCAAGTGGCAGAAAAATCGATATTCTTTTTTAATTTATGATTGAAAACAACACTAAAATCATGTCGTCTATCGTATTTAAAAGGATACACTTTTCCTTTATTGATATTTTCAAATTGTCTTGTGCTTTTTGAATAAGTATAAGCTATCCACCCTGTAGATTTACCCTCTTTTTTTTGGATTAAAAATTCCAATCCGTAGGATTCTCCTTTTCCTTTAGTTTCTACAATATCTTCCCAGTTGGTTGAAGAGCTTATATAGGTTGCTCCTTCTTTATAAGTGATTAGTTCCTGCATTTTTTTATAATAACTTTCCACACTAAACTCATAAACTCCGTCTTTAATAGATTTTGCCATACCAAAAGCAAACTGTTGAGATTGCTCTGGTATTGTTTTTGTTGTTGCGGGTACCCATAAATCTCTAGGAAATCCTACGCCAGAACTTGTTAATAAATGCACATTTTGCTGCATGGTAGCATAAGAAGCTTTAAAAGACATGTTGTCTGTAATTAGATAGTTCAACAGAACTCTTGGTTCTAAAGAATAATAACTATTTTGATTTACACTATAGGAAGTGGCTCTCAGGCCAAGATTAGCACTAAATCGATTTCCTACTTTTAATTCATTTTCAATATAAGCGGCATTTTCAAAAGCATAAATGTCTTTATTACCAAAAATAGTATCGATGGTTGCAGAACCATCTTCTTCACGATTAATTTTATTTACCCCTGGTCTAAACTTGTGATAGATACTACTTAAACCAAATTTTAATTTGTAGTTAGTACTCGCAAAATATTCAAAATCAATTTTTGCACTGGTATCATAAATACCCGATTTAAAACTTTTAAATAATTTTGAATTTTCATTATCTTGAGTGTCTTTATTTGAAAATTCAGTTAAAAAGCGATATCTAGTATAAGCTATCGTTACGTTGCTAAAAAGTTTATGGGTATAAGTGTGATTCCAACGAAATGCTACCAAGTTGTTACCCCATTTCAGCTTGTTTTTCACCTTTAATTTACCGCCATTATCTTTTTGTTTGTAATTCACATTAAATTGGTCATCACCTAAATAAACACTTAAAAATATACGATTTTTGTCTGAAAAACGATGGCTAATTTTGGCGTTAAAATCGTAAAAATGATAACCAATACCACCACCATCCGTAACTAATTTACTTAATGGCTGTGTAATTAAATCATATAACATTCTACGGTAAGAAATTATATATGATGAAGTATCTTTTTTGATTGGCCCTTCTATAGACAGCTTTGATGCTACCATGCCTATCATTGCTTTACCATGAAATTCTTTTAGATTACCATCTTTCATTCTAATGTCAAGAATTGAAGAAAGTCTGCTTCCGTATTGTGCAGGAAACCCACCTTTTATCAATTTCACATTATTGATAGCATCTGTATTAAATGTTGATACAAAGCCTCCTAAATGATTTACATAATAGAGCGGAACATCATCTAATAAAATTAAATTTTGGTCTGGACTACCACCTCTAACATACAAACCACTTGAACCTTCACTACCAGATTGTACACCTGGCATCAATTGTATTGCTTTTAAGATGTCAGACTCTCCACCTAAAGCAGGTAGCATTTCTATTTCTTTAACAGGAATTGAAATAGTACTCATCTCATTTCGTTTTTCAATGGGTTTTTCTTTAGTACTTGTAATAATTACTTCTTCTAATAAATTTTCAGGATGTAAATAAAAATTGATTTTACTACTTTCAGTTATGGTGAGGTCTTTTTTTATTAATTGATACCCTAGATATGAAACCATTAATAGGGTAGGTTGGTCTTTTGATACAGATAAGCTGTAAAACCCATAGTTATTACTTAATGTACCTTTACCAGTATTTTTATTATAGATTGTAGCATTAATTAATTTTTCACCTGTTTCATTATCAATAATAGAACCACTAATTGTAATCTTTTGAGAAAAAATTATAGAGCTGTTTAATATAAAGAATAAAAAAATAAGCTTCATGTCAATTGCTTTTAATAATTCTAGTTATTTCAGAATACCCTGCAAAAATGCCATACCCATTTTCTATGTTAGTGTACATTGAAATAGGTTCTCCTACGCCATCCCAAACATCATGTTCTTGATTGTATTTATGTAGAATTAGTCTTTTTTTATACTTATAATAATTTTCTGTTATATGTCTAAAAATGAAATTTAATTCTGAAGGTTCATCATTAGAATCAAAAAGGTTTCCAGAATTTATTTTTAAGGTATAAGCAGTACCATTAAATAGTTCGTCACTAAACATTAGGCTTTCAGGTTCATAGGCTAATATTTCTTCATTTAACAGTACAGGGTCATTGTTTTTTTCATCGTAATAAGGTGTGAAAAAGCTATTATTATCTTTTACAAAAAACACAATTTCATAATAATTTTTTTTATTAGGGTTGTCTTTAAATTCGATGGTTAGTTGTCCCATTTCATAACCCTCTTCATCTGTATATGCATTTTCATTAAATGCCACAGAAATTAAGTTGGGTTTTGAGGGTGTATAATCATAAGCAGTAATGTTTTCAAACTCTGGGGTATTAACTTTAATATGATAGTTTTTATTTGTTTTTGGTAGAATAGTAGATGTGTAAATATTTCCATCAAAAGTTAATTCTTCAATAAATAGTTCATTTTCATAAAGTTGCACTATTGCTTCTCTTACTATAACAGGAAAGTCATTTAATATAGGTGCCGTTTTACTTAAATGTACTTTAAAAACAGCGTCTTGAGAAAACAAACAGTTAAGAACTAGCTCAGGTTGGTACTTAGGCAAGTCTATTTCAACTTCTTTTTCGCAGTTTGTAAATAAAATTAAAAGAAGGAATTTAATTATAATTTTTTGGTTAAACACTTTCATAGTACTTAAGGGTGTTTTTAGTACTAAACGTTAAAGTTTACACTTTAAGTGCTAGAAAATGTAATTCTTATCAACATGTGATTGTTGATTTAGAAATTGAATGGTTAAAATTTATACCCAAACTTAAAGTTTAGTACATTTTTTCGACTAAAAATGTCTAATTCAGTAGTGTTTTTACTTTTAAAATTGTGTTGGTAAAATAGTTTTACAGAAGTATTTTCTGTAAAATCATACTGTACACCTAATTCAGCCGAGACACCAAACACTAATGGTGTAGGAAGAAGCTAGTTAAGGCTGTGGCTACGAAACAATGCAGATCCAGTATACATACTCAATTTTTCATTCACTTTATATCTAAAACGAAATGGTACTTGAAAACGAGCAGCATCTTGCGTATAAGAAGCGTCTAAACCACTTTCAAAAGACCATTTGTCAGATAATTTAGTGCTTAATATAATGCTACTATTAAATATACCATCATTAAATTTCAGGTCAGCTTTTTTTTCTTTTTGAGCATTAGAAATAAAAGAAAACAATAAACAGAAAAGTAGAATATAAACTTTCATAGTCCAATTTAGTTAAATATTTTTTGCTTTACAGTACTCAAATTTACTTTTATAAAAATTTAACTATTTTATTTGATAACTTAATTTTACAAAAGGGATAATTACATTTTGCTGTATTTCAGAATCAACTCTCATATAATCTTTATCAAAAATAAGGGTTGCACCATTTTCTAGTTCACCTGTGTAATAGACACCAAAACCCAATTCGAATTTATTTGAAACAAAACCAGCACTTGCTGTATATGCAGAGAAATTAAAATGTGAATCTGAACTTATAGTATTAATAGAACCATCTTCAAATTTATGAGAAGCAACACCTAAATAATCTGTACCTCTATTCATCATTGAATAACCTACTCTAAAAAACAAATCTGTTTTACCTAAATCAAAATATTTACCTATAAAGAATTGATAATCTGTTATTAGTCTATTTATAGATTCTCCCTGTGCTGTTTTTAAATTTGTATTCGGTTGTATATCACCTAGTCCAGATTTGAAATACACATGATCATAACGAAAAGAATGCGAAAAACCTATTTCAAAGTTTTTAAATACTCTATAACTTAATGTATAGCCAATAGGAGTTCCGCTTAATTGTCTATCTAAATTAAAATCAATAATATCAACTTCATTTAATACTGCCGTAGGATTTTCATTTGCAGAATATATTGGAGTTATACGATATTCTGTATTTACTTTTATTGAAAATCGTGATGTTGGTTTGTCTTGGGTAAATCCAATATTGAAAATAAAAGTAAAAATAATTAGTACTATTAGCTTTTGCATTGTATTTAAAGTTTAGAAAAAGGGGAGATTGGACAGCTCCCCTTTTGATTATTATTTAATAGCTTGTTTTGTATTTAAAATTGTATTTGATGGCATCATTATTAAAAGTCCAGCTAGGTATTCCTTTTTTAATCTCACCTGGCGTATAAGGACTTTGCCATGAATAGAAAGGCATCATTTCTTTTAGAACATTACCTTTTGGTAAAGTTATTTCAAACTTAACTTCAAGTTTTGGTGCAGGCCAAGCATCCCATTCAGCAACAGCAACAGCATAATAAATATCTGACCCACTCGGTACAGGGTCTACATTTATGTACTTATGATTTTTAACCCTAGAAGACTTCTTTCTTACCCATCTTCTTCTCCAGATATAATCTATGTTTTGATGTGTACCATCTAGATAAAATTTTTGAAATATTTCTGTAGAAAGTGGTCCAGATTCTGGAGCAAAATATGCTTGTGTTTTAAAATTCACTTCAGGACGACCTACAGGTTCTTTAAAATGTTTAACAGTTATTCTATCTAGATAGAATTCTCGTTTATAGCTTCCGCCACCACCTCCGCCATCACAGTCAGGTACAGCATATTCACTGTTACTTTGTTGTTGCATAGCTTCACAAGAATCAGAAATTTTTAAAAATATAATTTCTTTGGTTTTTGCATCACTTTGTGTAACCTTAAAACCTGTAGGTTGTAAATCACCATTTTCATCTTCTTGATAAGCATCATAAGCATCTTCTGTATTTTCATTATCATCTTCAAAAACAACAGGTACAATTAATGGTTTACTCTTGCCTGAAGTTTTTTTCTCAACCAAAGATTTGAATTTTTGATACTTTTTTTCAAAATTTGTAATTATAATTTCAGGATGCCAATCCATACCTTCCAAATCATAAAAAGCTTCTAATGATTGTTGTAAGCTCATTTTATCATCTTCACTGATAAAAAAAGTAGCACTACCTTTTGCTTTAATATCTGAAATTAAATCTTTTACAAGAATTGCAGAACTAACTTCATCAGAATTAGATTTCTTTTTTAGGTTATCAAAAAGAATAGATTTAAATTCTGTATTGTGATTCATCTTATTTATAATTTTACCAATGTCTAATAAATGCTTATTAGCATATTCTATTTGAGTTTCTAAAGGTGCATTTTCTATAGTGCTTTTGTCTAAAGCACCAAGTGTTATGTTTTCACCTTCATTTTCATTACAGTTTGTCAATAAGAGTACACTAAAAAGTAGTACGCCAAATAATTTGTAAACTTTATTACTCGTTTTCATGTTAATTAAATTTTTTAGTTAATAAATTCCATTTTGGATTTTCGTGAAAATCTTTAAACTTTAACGTCACCAAAGGCATTTTCTGACCAAAAAATATTAATTTCGCGTTTTCTCTGGTTATTGGGCTTTTATCTATTCATAGGCAAAGGTTTTAAGTTAATATCCATTCGTACGTTTATTTTATTTACCTCAACCAGAGGTTTTATTATTATATATAGTATCCTTCTACTTACCATTCAAAAAATGAACGGAAGCACATTGGGTTAATTGCCAATAAATTTTCTCTTATTACGACCTGTAAAAGGTCTCTCTGTCTGCTAATATACAAAAAAAAAAAAAAATGAAGCGACAAAAATTTTAACTTATTTTTGTTAAAAAACAACTTGAAAAACTACATATCCCATGAAAATACTAATACTGTGTACAGGTAATTCTTGCCGTAGTCAAATGGCTGAAGGCTATTTAAAAAAATTTGATTCGAAACTAGAAGTGCATTCTGCTGGTACAGCACCAAGCCACGAAGTGCACCCAAAAGCGGTTGTAGTAATGCAAGAAATAGGCATTGATTTAAGTACCAATTATCCTAAAAAAGTAGATGAATTTTTAGAGCAAGAATTTGACTATGTAATTAGCGTTTGTGGCGGTGCAAAAGAAAGTTGCCCAACATTTAGTGGTAAGGTAAAACACCATAAACATATTGGTTTTGATGATCCTGCGGATGCCATAGGCACAGAAGAAGAAATTTATAATGAGTTTAGACGCATCAGAGATGAGATTAAACGTGATTTCTTTGCTTTTTATGAAGAAAATTTAGTTATCCCGAAAACCTAAATGTATTGGGTATAATCTATTTATGGTTTAAAACAAACCATGCAATTGAGCATCAATTTTATCAATAATTACACCTAAGTCTTCAGGTTTATCAACAATATTTAGATTATCAATATCAACAATCAATAGTTTTCCTTTAGTATACGTAGTTATCCAAGCTTCATAGCGTTCATTTAATCGGCTTAAGTAATCGATACTAATGGTGTTTTCATATTCTCTGCCTCGTTTGTGTATTTGCCCTACTAAGGTTTGGATATTTGCTCGTAAGTAAATTAACAAATCTGGTGGAGAAACTAATTTTTCCATCAATTCAAATAATGTAGAGTAGTTCGTAAAATCTCTATTAGACATTAAGCCCATAGCATGTAAGTTAGGAGCGAAAATATGAGCATCTTCATAGATAGTCCTGTCTTGAATGATGTTTTTACCACTTTCGTGGATTTCTAATACCTGACGAAACCTACTATTTAAAAAATAAATCTGAAGGTTAAAAGACCATCTTTCCATTTCAGAGTAAAAGTCATCTAAATAAGGATTTTCTTCAACAGATTCGTAATGAGGTGTCCATTTATAATGTTTGGCGAGTAGTTTAGTTAAGGTAGTTTTACCAGCTCCAATATTTCCTGCAATAGCAACGTGCATTTTTTTTTGGTTTTTAGATTTTAAAGGTACTTAATTTTTTACAATTTTATAGACATGAATTGTAGTTCCGTCAAAGATATACATATCATTTTTATTTACATAAAAACTTTGTATAGATATTTTGTCTTTAATGTGAATTGGTACAGAAGCCATATCATTATAAAGGTATAAATGAGTGTCTTTTAAAAAGATGAAGGTGTTTTTGAAAAATGCAAGCTCAGAAAACCCTATCAATTCAGTTTTTTCTATAAATGTACCATATTCATTAAAATGCAAAATATTGTTTTCACCTATTACCCAACAATCTTTATAAGTACATAATAAATTTATGACTTTAAAATCAGCTTGATAAAATGAAAGCACCTGAGTTGTGAACTGTATTTTATGATTTTGGTAATTGTATAATTGCATGGTATTATCGTCCAAACTATAAATCCATAAATTATTATTTGAAGAACCATTAACCAAATGTATGTTTTTTGAAAACGAACTGTTATTAAAGTTAATAGGTCTAGACAATTCGTTTAAGTTATTATCTACAATCAAAACTGTATTGAAATTTTTGTAAAAAAGGATGATCTTTAACGGATTTTTAATATCAACAGACGATATTTCGCCTAATTGTGTGTTGGTATAATTGTAAGTTTTTTGATTTGTTTTTTTAGTTAAAGTATTGTTTTTTATATAATAGAGATTGCCAAAATCATCAACACCAAGGAATCTATCTGCTTTAAGAGCTGTCTTTTTTATAAATTCAGTCTCAATAATAGTATCAATTTTTTGAGCATTAACAAAAAATAAATTAAAAATTAAAAAAACGGAAATCAAATATTTCATAGAAATTAAAAGTAGTGAATATAAATTTTTGGACGGTATATTAGGAAGAGCTTTTTAAATTCATATGTTTCAGTAAATTGTGTGAAAAATTAAGCATGTTTTGCACCTCATCAGTACGAGCAATATGGATGTATTTAAAGATCATCAAAGCTTCTCCGTTACTTTCTATATGGTGAATTTCGTTTTGTTCTAGAAAAAGTATCAGCTCATCAGTAAAAAAAG
>DOIV01000166.1:8855-9410 GCA_003511845.1 Flavobacteriaceae bacterium
TGCTCCCGAAAAAACTTTTACCCGATCAAAAATTTTATCAAAAAGGTCTTCTTTATCAATTATAAATCTCGGAATTGCGGAAGGCAATCTTACTATCTGTACTGTAGTTTGATACACTTCTAAAGCTAGTAGAGCTCCTTCATCAAATACAATATCTGCAATTTCCCATTGAGCATTGTTTTCTACATCTATCCCTTGTAAAGAATTACTTTTCATTTCTATAGGACGAGAATCGAAGAAATGAAAATTTCTTAGATAAGAAGTATTCCAATCTACATCACGTTCGAAAGACCAACCATTTGTAAGAGCCACTTTTTGTAAACGAATTTGGCGTTTGGTAATTCGCTTTTTAACACGACCCGTAACAATTTTTAAAGCTCTATTATGGCTAGTAGATGCAACATGATTGTCTAATCCGATTAGTTTAACATCTCCGCCTTTATCATCATGAATACGCTTAAAATCAATTAAATTTTCCATTATTGTGAGATCTATCAAGCGTGTTTGTGTCATATCAATACGAACATTTGATCCTTCTGGAATTTCTTCTAACAA
>DOIV01000164.1:0-776 GCA_003511845.1 Flavobacteriaceae bacterium
TTCGGATTGATACCTGAAATTATAGGACGCTTACCTGTATTGACATATATGAACCCGTTAGATGCAACTACGTTACGAGCTATTCTAACTGAACCTAAAAATGCCATTATCAAACAATATGAGAAGCTTTTTGAAATGGATGATATAGAACTTTCTATAGATGAAAAAGCGTTAGAATATATTGTAGAGAAAGCAGTGGAGTATAAATTAGGAGCTCGTGGCTTAAGATCTTTATGTGAAGCAATTTTAACGGATGCCATGTTTGAAATGCCTGGAGGCGATGATAACAAATTAAGAGTGACTAAAAAATATGCTGAAGGTAAAATGGAAAAATCTACTTTAAGAAAATTAAAAGCGGTGTCTTAAAATTTCCCGAATTGGATAACTAGTTTCTAATATTATATATAATGTCGCTAATTTCAGCGACATTTTTGTTCGTAATTAAAAATGATAAACAGAACCACTATAGATAAAGTTTTTGAAACCGCTCGGGTAGAAGAGGTGATTGGTGATTTTGTGCAATTAAAAAAAGCAGGGAGTAATTTTAAAGGATTAAGTCCGTTTGTCAATGAAAAGTCACCATCTTTTATGGTGTCTCCAGTAAAGCAAATTTGGAAAGATTTTAGTTCAGGTAAAGGCGGGAATGCCATTTCCTTTTTGATGGAACATGAGCATTATACGTATCCTGAAGCTATCCGCTATTTAGCGAAAAAATACAATATAGAAATTGAAGAAACTGAACAGTCTGATGAGCAAAAAATTCAGGCTAGTGAACG
>DOIV01000164.1:1199-2774 GCA_003511845.1 Flavobacteriaceae bacterium
AGCTATTTTAAAGAACGTGGTTTTACGGATGAAACTATCAAAAAATTTGAGTTAGGTTATGCCTTAGATCAATGGTCTGCTTTTACAGATGCTGCTTTAAAAAATAAATACCAGCTAGAGTTTCTTGAAAAAACAGGGCTGACTATTGTTAAAGAAGCTAGGGCTGATGGGCAAGGAAAACAATTTGATCGATTTAAAGGCAGGGTACTGTTTCCTATCCATAGTATGTCAGGTAGAGTGCTGGGTTTTGGAGGTCGGATTTTAACATCCGATAAAAAAGCAGCAAAGTATTTGAATTCACCAGAAAGTGAAATCTACCATAAGAGTAAAGTGCTTTACGGAATTTACCATGCCAAGCAAAGCATTGCAAAAAAGGACAATTGTTATTTAGTAGAAGGCTATACCGATGTGATTTCTTTTTCTCAAACAGGTATTGAAAATGTTGTTGCTTCTTCAGGTACGGCATTAACTTCAGATCAAATTAGATTGGTGAACCGTTTAACACCTAATATTACCGTATTGTTTGATGGTGATGCTGCAGGACTCAGAGCGTCCATTCGTGGTATAGATTTGATTCTAGAGCAAGGCATGAATGTGAAAGTGGTTGCTTTTCCTGAAGGAGAAGACCCTGATAGCTTTGCTAAAAAGAATTCTTTAGAAAGTTTACAGGCGTATTTAGACGACAATGCACAAGATTTTATACGATTTAAGGTCTCTGTATTGATGGATGAGGTTGATAATGATCCGGTAAAAAAAGCAGGATTAATCCGAGATATTGTCGCTACCATTTCAAAAATACCCAACCAGATTCAGCGTGAAATTTATGTACAAGAATGTGCAAAAATCATGGATATTTCTGAACGAGTTTTGTTTAGTGAATTGGCTCAATTGTTTAAAAAGGAACAGCGTGAAGAAGCCAGGCGTCCGAAAGAACAGCAACAAGAGTCTTTTACGGTAGTAAAAAATGAAGGTGTTGCCTTTAATAAAGTAGATCAATTAAATAATTTAGAACGGCAATTGATAGAAATACTATTGTTGTACGGAAATAAAGAAATTGATTTTGTTGATTATGTAGAAGAAAAAAATGAAGATGGTAGTGTAAAAATTGTAGAAGAAGAATATCAGAACACCATTGCCAATGAAATTTATTTGCATTTACAAGACGATGAAATTGAGTTTAGCAATGAAATTTTTAAAAAAATATATTTTGATGTGATTCATCAATTGAATCAAGATGAAAAAATAAACCCAGATGTGTTTATCAACCATGAAGATGCTGAACTAGGTAAAGTAGTGACGGATATTTTAATGGATGATGAAAAGCATGTCTTAAGTGATTGGGAACGTAAAGAAATCTATGTGCGTACCAAAGAAAAAAGCCTATCAAAATTAGTGATGGATGCTATTTTAAACCTCCGTAGAATCTTAATTGAACTCAAAATTAACGAACTGATGGAGCAAGAAAGTACCGATGAAGAACGCCAATCTATGTTAGAATTGGTGGTAAATTATACTTCGCTTAGAAAGTTGCTATTTGAAAAATTGAATAGGGTAGTTTAGAGATACTAACCTACC
>DOIV01000320.1:0-2685 GCA_003511845.1 Flavobacteriaceae bacterium
CATTATAAACGACATAGAGCCAGAAATATTTACCTATTTTCGTCATTAAATCCCATTTTATTATGCGAAGTTTATTATTTACACTTTTATTTTTAGTTAGTTTAACCGGATTTTCTCAAATCATTGATAAACAACCTTCATTTTGGGATAACGTCCAATTTGGTGGTGGCTTAGGTATTGGCATCGGTTCTAATAGAACTACTATTTCGGTAGCACCCAGTGCAATTTATAATTTTAACCCCCAATTTTCATTAGGTATCGGAGCTAGTTATTTATACTCAAAAAATAATACTTATAAATCAAATGTTTTTGGTGCCAGTATACTTTCTTTTTACAATCCGCTTGAACAATTACAGATTTCAGCTGAGTTTGAGCACTTATTTGTCAGTCAGAAATCAGGAACTTTAAAATTCCCAAATTATGACTATCCTGCTTTGTACTTAGGTGCAGCTTATCGTGTTGGAAATTTTTCAGCAGGCCTAAGGTATGATGTACTTTATAATGAGAATAAGAGTATTTATGCTTCTGCATTCTCTCCTATTTTTAGATTTTATTTTTAAATGTTTTTCTGGATACCTGCCTACGCAGGTATGACATACGTTTCTTTTAATATGATTAGCTCATTGTCATATGCACTCAAATTAAAATTTCAAACCATTTAACTCTTTAGTCAATTTTTCAATCATTTGTCTTGAGATATCTAAATGAAATACCATACGCAATTTACCTTGCCCCATACTTGTAATTAAAACACCTTCACTCTTTAGTTTATTTACAAAATTCACATCATCAATAGCGTCATTTGTATAAAAAATAACAATATTGGTTTCAACTGGTTCTACTTTTTTTATATAAGATAAGTTTTGCAAAACCTCAGCAATCCTTTTTGCATTTTTATGGTCTTCCGCTAAACGTTTCACATGATTATCTAAAGCATAAATTCCAGCCGCAGCCAAATAACCTACTTGACGCATTGCTCCACCAAAGAGTTTTCGAATACGTAAAGCTTTTTTGATATGCTCTCTAGAACCCAATAAAACAGAACCTACGGGACAGCCCAATCCTTTTGACAAACAGATAGAAATGGTATCAAATAATTCTCCATATTCCTTAGGCTGCTCATTTTTCGCAACCAAAGCATTAAACAAACGAGCTCCGTCCAAATGAAAAGCCAGGTTATTTTCATTACACACTCGCTTTATATTTTTAAGCTCATTCATATCCCAACAAGCACCGCCTCCTTTATTGGTGGTGTTTTCTACACAAACCAAACTAGATTTCGCATAATGAATATCATCAGGGTTTATCACTTGTTGTACTTGATCGGCAGTAAACATACCTCTATCACCATCTATCAACGCTGATGTAACACCAGAATTAACAGCTGCACCACCACCTTCAAAACTATAAACATGTGCCCATTTATCGCAAATCATTTGATCTCCTGGCTGCGTATGTAACTTAATAGCAGCTTGATTAGCCATAGTGCCTGACGGAAAAAATAAAGCAGCCTCTTTACCGAAAAGTGTCGCCATATTTTCTTGCAATTTGTTAACTGTTGGATCTGCATTAAAAACATCATCACCAACTTCTGCATTAACCATAGCTTCTAACATAGGTTTTGTTGGTTTGGTAACGGTATCACTTAATAAATTTATTGTCATTCTTGTTTGTTTTACATCTCTAATAAGCTAAGTTTGGTGTCTTCAATAAAATACATTTTATCTTGACAAACCTCAAAGGCACAATTATTCTTATCCTTTACTCCATCCCAATTGGAGATCCATCAGGGATATTTGGTGCGTTTGTTTTCTTAAACTTAGACGGGTTATTTTTAAAACGCTCAATACTTTTAATCATTTCAGTATTGTATATTTTTTGAACTGGACTTGTTTTTTTAGCCTTTAATAATGTTATTATTTCATCCAACTTAGCATTGACAATAGCATTGACCTGCTTGTAAGTATTTTCATTAGCTGCAAGATAAAACAACTGATTCAACACTTGACTATTCACAACATTCTGCAATTCTTGGTTATAGGTATCTTTATGGTTTTTATTGAAAGACTTTTCTATTAAAGTGTCAATTACTTCAGACAAACCTAATTGATTATTATCTAAACTCTTATGCTGTATCAATCGTAAAGCCCTTTCAGGATGTAACAATAATGATAATGTCATTTCAGAAGCCGTTTCAACCGCTCCAAATGGATCAAAAGAAATTCCATTTTTACTTTTAAACGATTCCCTATCCCTACCGTATCCCATCGCCCTTGGTGGAAATAATTCTAACACTCGCTTAGGAATAGCAATTGTTTTAACATCAATCGTTTTTAATAGTGTTTGTAAAGCTTTTCGTTCCGTTTCACCGTCAATACGTTTTATAATAGTTTGATTACCGCCTTTTACCGCATAATTATAGTCTAAGCCTCCTATTAGCTTAGAAACAGCTTCTGTTTGGTATCTATGAAAAAAATACAAGGGTACAAACACATCCTCTAATACAGAGAAAGGCTGAGAAGATTTGATATTATCTGCCGAAAAATTCTCAATTGCTTTTTTTCGTATTGCTAATATATTATTTAGTTCATCTGAAAGATCACTCCCATTATCCCATAAATGCCCATAAGCATGTGCTCCGCCTTTAGGTCTAGCATCTTGATCAGAAATATAACGCAACCCATC
>DOIV01000320.1:3097-5777 GCA_003511845.1 Flavobacteriaceae bacterium
TAACTTTGTCCCATTTACCAATTCCGACACCGTAAGCATCCGAGAAATCGATTTTACCATCTTTTAAACTTAATTTAGGATGAGGATAATCCATTACAGAGGCTCTATCATTAGTACTCGCGGCAAAATTATGTGCAAAACCTATGGTATGCCCAACTTCATGTGCTGCCAATTGACGGATTCTAGCCAATGCCATTTGTAGTGCAACATCGTCATCAGTATCATTATTTGTATATGGAGCCTGTAAAGCCTGAGCAATTAAAAAATCCTGACGAATACGTAACGAACCTAAACTTACATGTCCTTTAATAATTTCACCAGTTCTAGGGTCAGATATACTACCTCCATAGCTCCACCCTCTAGTAGAACGATGCACCCATTGAATCACGTTATAGCGTACATCTAACGGATCAACTCCTTTTGGTAATAGTTTAACTTGAAACGCATCTTTATAACCAATAGCCTCAAAAGCTTGATTCCACCAACGTGCACCTTCCATTAATGCTGATCGCACTGGTTCTGGTGCTCCTCTATCTAAATAATAAATAATTGGGTCTTTGGCTTCGCTTACTGTTGCTGATGGGTCTTTTTTTTCTAAACGATGACGATAAATAAATCGTTTTACGATAGATTGATTTACTGGTGTTGCATAATCTAAATACGACATCGGATAACTTCCTGACCGTGCATCATAAATTCTTGTTTGGTATTGTTTATCTGGTAATTCAACAAAAGAATGATGCTGATGTACTGTTATTGACGAAGCATCTGGTGTAACGCTTCTAATAGTATAGCTTTTTGGTTTCCCTTTAAAAGTCAACAACACATCAAACTCAACATTTTTAGGAAATGCTTTTGTTCTTTCCAAATTAATGGCACTTCGTGATTTATCTAAACTATACGAGCCTTGTTTCTTTTGTTCTAATCTATTTGCTACTCCGTGTGTGTCTCTTATAAAAAAATCAGTTGCATCTACTAAATACTTACCTTTATTCTGCTCTTTAATAACAAAACCATGTAATACTGATTTTGCAAAAGCTTCTTGAACCGACTTACGCTCATCATCATTGCTAGTCAACGCTCTGTACTTTTGATTAGGCTGTATCAATAAAATTTTGTTTCCTGCTCTTTTAAAATACACAACAACACCATTCCCTAACTGACCTCTATCTAAGCCAATATCATTAGAACCAATACCCTCAGATAAAGACCGTACATATAAAAACTCTGCATTTAATTTTTCTATTTCTAGATATATTTTATCTTCATTAACATTATAATAAAAAGTGAAATACCCATCATATTTAGTAACACCGTCTTTATCTTTAAAAAATTGTGAAAATACATTTTGAAAAATCAATAATGCTATCAAGAGTAAGGTTTGTTTTTTCATTATAAAAAGAAATTAGATTACTAAATTAGCTAGCTAATTTAGTAATAATTATGAGGATTCATCTTCCTTAATTAATTTTTTACCATCTATTATTTTCATTTTCATTTTTACTTGAAATTTTTAACCGTATTTTTGTTCTCAATATGATTACACAAGAAACATTAAAAGATTTTTCAGAACGTATAGATAAGCTTAAGGGCTACTTACAGATAGAGCAAAAATTGATTGAAATTACCAATGAAGAAGAAATTGCTTCAAATCCTGATTTTTGGAACAAACCAAAAGAGGCTGAAATTTTAATGAAAGCCATTCGTTTTAAAAAGAAATGGGTGGAAGATTATAATGCTGTTATTTTATTGAATGAAGATTTGAATGTCTTGTATGATTTTTACAAAGAAGATGAAGTTTCTGAACAAGAATTGCAAGCACAACACGATAAAACCTTACTGTTTTTAGAAGATATTGAGTTTAGAAATATGCTTTCAGATGAAGGTGATAGTTTGAGTGCAGTTATACAAATTACTGCTGGTGCTGGTGGAACAGAAAGTTGTGATTGGGCTGAAATGCTAATGCGTATGTATATGATGTGGGCTGAAAAAAGAGGCTATAAAATTAAAGAACTCAACTATCAAAGTGGTGGTGATGCTGGTGTAAAAACAGTTACTTTAGAGTTTGAAGGTGATTATGCTTTCGGATGGCTAAAAGGTGAAAATGGCGTGCATAGATTGGTTAGAATTTCTCCATTTGACAGTAATGCAAAGCGGCATACTTCTTTTGCTTCTGTTTATGTTTACCCGTTAGCAGATGATTCTATAGAAATTGAAGTGAATCCTGCTGATATTGAAATTACGACAGCTCGATCAAGTGGAGCTGGTGGACAAAATGTAAACAAGGTCGAGACTAAAGTACAACTAACTCATAAACCTACAGGAATTCAAATATCATGTTCCAATTCAAGGTCACAACACGAAAATAGAGCTACAGCTTTGAAAATGCTAAAGTCTCAATTGTATGAAATTGAACTTAAAAAACAACAAGAAGCTAGAGCTGACATTGAAGCTGGTAAAATGAAAAACGAATGGGGAAGTCAGATTAGAAACTACGTAATGCACCCTTATAAATTAATAAAAGACGTACGGACAGCTCACGAAACTGGCAATGTAGATGCGGTTATGAACGGAGAATTAGATGGCTTTCTAAAGGCGTTTTTAATGGCAGCAGGACAAAGAGAGTAAAACAATATTCAGTATTCGGGGCTCAAATTAGCTAACTATACTTCGGTCCAAC
>DOIV01000221.1 GCA_003511845.1 Flavobacteriaceae bacterium
GAAGTGGTCGCTATTGAAATGATAACTATTATTCAAGCAATTGAATATTTGCAATTCCAAAACAAGGTATCTTCAAGTACAAAAAAGATGTTTGATGCTATTCGTAATCTAGTGCCAGCTTTCAAAGAAGATGTTGTTATGTACCCTTATGTCGGTGCTGTTAAAAAGTATTTAATGGAAACTAATAATTAATATCTTCTAGGTTTTGTAGAGTCAGTTTTTTTTAATTAATTTAATACGTCTAATATTTAAAAAAATAATTCCATGAAGAAAATAATTTTTATATTCGTAATGACCATCATCAGTCAATCTTTGATGGCTCAAAAAGCAGCGTTAGTAGCCCAAGGTAAAAAATTTGGTTTTATTAATGAAAAAGGAAATTGGCTAATAGAGCCAACCTATGTGAAAGCAGGTAGTTTTTCTGATAATGTAGCGGCTGTACTTAAAGATGGTAAATGGGGATTTATCAATGCTAATGGCGAAATTATTATTGAACCTAAATTTGATAAGGTAAAGGCATTTGATAGTGGATTGGCAGTTGTAACAAGCAATAAACGTTGGTTTTATATCAATAAGAAAGGCGAAGAAGTTGAAATGCCAGCATCCGATAAGGTATACGACTTTATAGGAGGGGTAGCTTATATAAAAAGAGGTGAACTTACAGGTTTAATCAATGCAAATGGAGATGTGGTTCTTGAGCCAAAATACACTAAAATACAAGCTTTTAGAAATGGACATGCTAAAGTAAGAGATGGCGAGCTTTGGGGATTGATTGATAAAAGTGGAAAAGTTGTTATAGAACCAATATATCAAGGTTTAGGTGTTTTTTCTGAAGGAATAATTACTGCAAAAAAAGGAGAAGCACAAGGTATAATTAGTAATGGAGCTTTTACTAAAGTGGAAGGAGTTTTGAAAATTTGGGATTTCAGAAACGGTGAGGAGTTGACCTATGCAAATAATAAAGATAAAAAAGTTGGCTTTATCAATAGAAAAGGAGAATGGGTTATTGAGCCAAAATATAAAAAAGTAAGAGCGTTTTCTAACGGATTAGCACCAGTAACTACTAATGGAAAACAATGGGGTTATATCAATGAAACTGGTGAAATGATAATTCCAGAAAAATTTAGAGATGCTGAACTGTTCAGTAAAGATGGCTTGGCTCCTGTAAAAGTCTCAAAAGCATGGGGTTTTATCAATAAATCAGGAGAGATGGTAATTGAAGATAAATATGCTATCAGTACTTTTAGTCCTTTTTCTATGTTTTCAAAAGGAGCTGACAAAGGTTTTGTTGATGGATTGGTTAGAGTTGGTCTAAAGAAAAAATGGGGCTTTATGGATACCAAAGGTAATTTGCTAAAAGATACTTGGTTTGATAGAGCTGAACCTTTTGTTAAAATAAAATAGTACAGAGTGTTAAGAGGGTAAGCGAAATGGTGAGAATATGTTTTCGATTTAATAAAATAGTAAAGAAAAAAGAGTTATGAAATGTGCACTAGTTACTGGTGGGTCAAGAGGTATTGGTAAAGCAATTTGCACAAAATTAGCTGAAGATACAAGCTATCATATTTTAATCAATTACCATTCAAATAAGACAGAGGCTGAAAACACTTTAAAGCTGGTTAAAGAACTAGGCAATACAGGTGAAATTATTCAGTTTGATGTCGCTAATGCGGATGCCGTAAAAAATGCCTTAGATCAATGGATGCAAAATAATGAAGGAGCAATAATTGAGGTGATAGTCAATAATGCAGGAATCACAAAAGATGGCTTGTTTATGTGGATGCCTGCTGAAGATTGGCATCAAGTAATCAATACCAGTTTAAACGGATTTTTTAATGTTACCAATCATCTAATACAAAAAATGTTGAGTAATAGATACGGTAGAATTATAAATATCGTTTCTGTTTCTGGAGTCAAAGGCACTCCAGGGCAAACCAATTATTCGGCAGCAAAAGGTGCCGTTGTAGCTGCAACAAAAGCATTGGCTCAAGAAGTTGGAAAACGTAAAATCACCGTAAATGCAGTAGCTCCTGGGTTTGTCAATTCAGACATGACTGCAAATTTAGATGAAAAAGAATTGAAAAAAATGATACCAGTCAATAGGTTTGGAGAAGCTGAAGAAGTGGCTGACTTGGTGTCCTTTTTAGCATCAAAAAAAGCATCCTATATTACAGGAGAAGTTATAAATATTAATGGAGGAATTTATTCTTAAGGTATAAAATGAAGAGAGTTGTAATTACAGGTATGGGTATTTACTCTTGTATAGGGAGTAATTTAGAAGAGGTTAAAGCATCACTTTACGCAGGTAAATCAGGAATAGTATTTGATCAAGATCGTAAAGATTTTGGATATAGATCGGCATTAACTGGGGCAGTTGAAACACCCAATTTAAAAAAAATATTGACCAGAAGACAGCGTATTAGCATGGGTGAAGAAGCTCAATATGCGTACTTGGCAACAGTCGAAGCATTAGAAAACGCAGGTGTTAGTCAAGATTTTTTAGATAAAAATGAAGTTGGTATTCTATTTGGTAATGATAGTACAGCACGGTCAATCATTGAATCTATTGATATTGTAAGAGAAAAAATGGATACTACTTTGGTGGGCTCAGGTGCTATTTTTAAGAGTATGAATTCAACGGTTACCATGAATTTAGCTACTATTTTTAAACTGAAAGGCATCAATTTAACTGTCAGTGCTGCCTGTGCAAGTGGATCTCATTCGGTTGGTCTAGGTTTTCATTTGATTAAAAGTGGTCTGCAAGATATGATTATTTGCGGAGGTGCTCAAGAAGTAAATAAATTTGCAATGGGTAGCTTTGATGGTTTGGGTGTTTTTTCTACTAATGAAAATCCCATAAAAGCATCAAGACCTTTTGATAAAAACAGAGACGGACTCATACCAAGTGGTGGTGGAGCTTCTTTGATTCTTGAAAGTTATGAATCTGCTATAAGTAGAGGAGCTACAATTTTAGGTGAAGTAGTCGGTTACGGATTTTCATCAAATGGTGAACATATTTCTACGCCTAATGTTGATGGTCCATTTAGAGCTATGAAAAAGGCCTTAGACCAAGCTAGTGTATTGCCTGAACAGATTGATTATGTAAATGCTCACGCTACATCAACGCCTGTTGGAGACCAAAATGAAGCCAAAGCGATTCATGCTGTTTTTGAAAATAGTTCTCCGTATGTGAGCTCTACCAAATCTATGACAGGGCATGAATGTTGGATGGCTGGTGCAAGTGAGATTATTTACTCCATGTTAATGATGGAAAATTCATTTATTGCACCCAATATAAATTTAGAAGAAACGGATGAAGATTCCGCTAAATTAAATTTAGTCAAACAAACTATTAATAAAAAAATTGACGTATTTTTGTCGAATTCTTTCGGATTTGGAGGTACCAATTCGGCAATAGTTGTTAAAAAATTTAAAGAGTAGTAGCAAATGGGCAAGGATGAAATTATTAGTAAAATTAATGATTTTCTTATCGATGAATTTGAAGTAGAAGCTGAGGATATTAAACCAGACGCTAATTTAAAAGAAACGTTAGAATTGGATAGCTTAGATTATGTTGACTTAGTCGTTGCTGTAGAATCTAATTTTGGAGTCAAACTAAAAGCTGAAGACTTTTCTAAAGTAAACACACTTCAAAATTTTTACGATTTAATCCATCAGAAAATGAATTAAATTATTGTTCAATGGCTCAATGGGAAGGCAAATCTAGAGGTACAGTAGTCGGCTATAGAATATTTATTTTTTTTATAAAAAATTTGGGCTTAGGCTCTGCATACTTCATCTTATATTTTGTTGCTTTTTATTTTTTATTTTTTTCTCCAAAAGGAACCAAAGCATCTTATTCTTATTTTAAAAACAAGTTACACTATTCAAGCCTAAAAAGTTTAATTAGTGTATATCGAAGCTATTATAGATTCGGACAAACTATTATCGATAAAATTGCAATTAGATCAGGGCTTCGAGATAAATTTACCTATGAGTTTGATGGCGGAGAAAAGATAATTGAAATACTACAGGAAAATAGAGGAGGTATACTGATTAGTGCTCACGTTGGTAATTTTGAAATTGCTGAGTATTTTTTTAAAGAAGCTAAAATCAATTCACAAATAAATATTATTACTACAGATCAAGAACATGGTGATATTAAAGCTTATTTAGAATTGAAAACGAACAGTTCAAGTGTTAAACTTATTTTGGTAAAAGAAGATTTATCACATATATTTGAAATCAATAACGCTTTGCGTAATAATCAATTGATTTGCTTTACAGGTGATCGGTATTTTGAGGAAACACGGTGTATGACAGAAAAATTATTTGGTGAGGATGCGAAATTTCCTGCGGGGCCATTTTTATTGGCATCACGCTTAAAAGTCCCAGTAGCGTTTGTGTATGTTATGAAAGAAACCAAAACGCATTACCATTTATATACACGTATCGCTAAAGCTAAAAACAGAGATACTCAAGGGTTATTGCAAAATTACACCCAAAGTATAGAGTGGATTTTAAAACAATATCCGTTACAATGGTTTAATTATTTTGATTTCTGGAAAAACTAATTTATGAAAAATGTTTTAGTCGTTTATTATACACAATCTGGTCAATTGCTTGAGATTGCTAAAAATGTAGTTTCAACATTAGAGATTTCAAGTGAAATTTCAGTAACGTACCATCAAATTAAGCCAGTTAAAAAATATGATTTCCCTTGGGAAAAGGAAACTTTTTTTGATGTTTTTCCTGAGTCTTTTTTACAAATTCCTTGTAAATTAGAAGAGCCACAGCCAGAAGTGCTATCAAAAAAATACGATTTAGTTATTTTAGCATACCAAATTTGGTATTTAACACCATCAATCCCAATCAATTCATTTTTAAAATCAGAAACAGCAAAACAGTTGTTAAAAGATACGCCTGTTGTTACTGTAATTGGCTGTAGAAATATGTGGATTCAAGCTCAAGAAAAAATGAAGGTATTGCTTCAAGAAGTTCAAGCAAAATTAGTGGGTAATATAGTTTTAGTAGACAGACATATCAATCATATAAGTGTAATAACCATTGAAAAATGGATGTTTAGTGGTAAAAAAGAATCTTATTTAGGAGTGTTTCCAAAGCCAGGTGTTTCTCAAAAAGACATTGATGAAGCAACAAAGTTTGGTAAGCCAATTTTAAAAGATTTGTTGCAAGGAGACTATAAAAATTTGCAATATAACTTGCTGAAAATAGGTGCTGTAAAAGTAAAACCTTTTTTAGTATTGGTTGACAAAAGAGCGAATGTTCTCTTTGGTAAATGGGCAAATTTGATTATTAAAAAAGGAAAGCCAGGAGAGAAAAAACGGTTAAAATGGATAGGCTATTTTAATAAATATCTAAAATTTGCAATTTGGTGTGTTGCACCAATTGTTTTTATTGTATTTTTGTTAACTTATTTGCCTTTTTTAGGACAAATAAAAAAAGACCAAAAGTATTATGCGTCTGTTGACCAAAAATTGTAGAACTAAATAATGAAAGACGTTTACATAACGAGAATTGCAAAATATTTACCTAATAAGCCAGTTTCTAATGATGAAATGGAAGAGAAATTAGGGTTTTTAAACGGTAAAACTTCCAAGGCAAGGCGTATTGTTTTGCGAAATAATAGAATCGTAAATAGGTATTATGCTATTGATGATCAAGGTAATATTACCCATAACAATGCTCAATTGACCAAAGAAGCTGTTGAATTGTTATGCGATGATGAATTTACCACAAATGATATTGAATTACTTTCTTGTGGCACTTCTAGTCCAGATCAAATATTACCATCACATACAGCAATGGTTCATGGTTTTTTAAAAAACAGAAATTTAGAAATTAATTCGCCTTCGGGTGCTTGTTGTTCGGGTATGAATGCTTTAAAATATGGTTTTATGGCCATAAAATCTGAACAAGTAACTAATGCCGTTTGTGCAGGTTCAGAACGAACTTCTTCTTGGATGATGTCAAATACCTTTGAAGATGAAATCAATCATTTAAAAGAATTAGAAGAACAACCTATCATTGCATTTAATAAAGATTTTTTACGTTGGATGCTTTCTGACGGAGCAGGAGCTTTTTTATTAGAAAGTAAGCCAAAAGGAGAATTTCCTTTAAAAATAGAATGGATGGAAGGTTTTTCTTATGCACATGAGTTAGAAACCTGTATGTATGCTGGAGCCGATAAATTAGAGAATGGTTTTTTAAAACCTTGGAGTGAATATCCTGCTCATCAATGGAGTGAGAAATCATTGTTTGCAATGAAGCAAGACGTAAAGTTGTTGGGAGAAAACATTTTAGTAAAAGGTGTTGAAAGCTTAAAGAAATCTATTGAAAAACATCAAATAACACCATCAGAAATTACGTATTACTTACCCCATGTGTCTTCATACTATTTTAAAGAGAAACTGTATGAAGAAATGATTGCTCAAGGGGTTGAGATTCCTTATGAAAGATGGTTTATGAATTTAGATCAAATTGGGAATGTTGGGGCGGCTTCAATATATATTATGGTAGAAGAATTAGTTGCGTCCGGCAAGTTAAAAAAAGGTGATAAGCTCTTATTATCTGTACCTGAAAGTGCTAGATTTTCTTATATGTATACACTTTTAACCGTTTGTTAAATGGAAATTTTTGAGCCAAACATTCCGAATAACATTGTTATTGGAGGCTTAATACCTCAAAAATATCCTTTTGTAATGGTAGATGAACTGTTGCATTATTCTCACAAAGCTGTAGTCTCTAGTTTGACAATATCAGCAGATAATATTTTTACTAAAAGTAATACTTTTACTGAACCAGGTTTGATAGAGCATATGGCACAAACTGTTGCCTTACATACGGGTTATCAATTTTTTTTGCTAAACAAACCTGCTCCAACTGGTTATATAGGCTCTATAAAAAGTGTAGAAATCCTTAAATTACCAAGGTTAAATGACAGGTTAATTACTACAGTTACCGTTTTACACGAAATTATGGGCGTTACCTTAGTAAATATTGTGGTAACTTTAAGCGGTGAAACAATCGCTACTAGTGAAATGAAAACCGTGATAGCCAAATAATTGGAAAGTTCAGAACATCATATTGCAAACATCAAAAAATTTCTACCACATAGAAAACCTATGTTAATGGTAGATGGTATGTATAATGTCCTGGCAGAGTCTGTAGAAACAAGCTTTGAAATAAAATCAGATTGTATATTTGTATCTGATGGTAAGTTAACAGAAACGGGCTTGATTGAAAATGCTGCACAAACCTGTTCGGCAATTGTAGGTAAAAGTTTCTTTGATGAGGATGATACAGAAGGAGTAAGTAATGAATTGATAGGTTTTATTAGTGCCATTAAATCAGTTCAAATTTATGAGTTACCATCCCTCAATCAGACGATAATAACCAAAGCCAATTTAGTTTCAAGGTTTGATAGTGATTCATATAGTATTTGTGCCATAAAATGTGTAATTAAAAGTGGTGCAGTTCTATTGGCTGAAAGTGAAATGAATTTATTAATTCAAGAAGTATAGGTTAAAATGAAAGAAAGTGAAGTTCCACAAGATAAAAGCAATTTAGAATCTGCTAGTTTTAGAGAGCTTTGTTATGCAGTTGATGAAAATGGAGAGTATATTACAGCAAATAGTACAGGTTGGGATCCGAAAACAATTGCTTTAAATAATGCTATTGAAGATATAAAAGAGCGTATAGAGAACGCAAAAAATAAAGTTTTAAATGGTCAAACCAGCCCGATAGAATATTATATGGAGGTGCATAAAATGGACTTACCTATTTTAGCAAGTTATGCAGGGTTATGGCAATGGCAAGCAAAAAGACATTTTAAACCTTCAGTTTTTAGAAAATTAAGTACTAAAACATTGTGTAAATACGCCGAGGTTTTTAATATTACCGTAGAGCAATTACAAGATATTAATAAATGAAGATAGATTTTACACATTACCAATCTGCACATTGTGAAAACGGTGTAGTCTCTAATTTGCTGAAACATAAAGGGCATGACATTAGTGAGCCGATGGTTTTTGGTATTGGCTCTGGTTTATTCTTTGTTTATATTCCTTTTTTAAAGGTCAATCATGGCCCTGCAATTAGTTTTAGACCCATGCCAGGTTTTATTTTTAAACGCTTTGCTAAAAGATTAGGTATAAAAATTAAACGCTATAAATTTACGGATAAAAAGAAGGCTCAATTGACATTGGATGCTGAATTGCAAAACAATAATCCTGTAGGTTTACAAGTAGGCGTATACCATTTATCCTATTTTCCTGATGAATATCGTTTTCATTTCAATGCTCATAATCTGGTGGTGTATGGTAAAGAGAATGATACCTATTTAATTAGTGATCCTGTAATGGAAACTACCACAACATTGACTGAAAAAGAGCTAGAGTTGGTGCGTTTTGCCAAAGGAGCATTTGCCCCGAAAGGACATATATATTATCCTATTCAATATCCGAAAGAATTAGATTTAGCAAAAGCGATTAAAATCGGAATTAAAAGCACCTGTAGAGATATGTTAGCTCCTGTACCCATTGTAGGGGTTAAAGGAATGCGTTTGGTGGCGAAATTGATACG
>DOIV01000220.1:0-2887 GCA_003511845.1 Flavobacteriaceae bacterium
TTTAGCTTGCCAAACTCTAGCCTGATCTTTCAGTCCGTTTTTGGTGTGGTTTTCTAAGATAAAATTAAAAGCCTCAAGAGCAGGTACAAAACGTTGAGAAAAATACCTGGCTTTCCCTAATAGTAAATAAGCATCATCAATTTGTTTGTTGCGTTCTCTACCATTGATGTCCATTGAATGTTTCTGTATGGCTTTGATAGCTTTCTCTTCGGCTTTATCAAAACCCTGAGCGGTACTTTCGCTTTGTGATTCTTGCTGTGGTTTGCCATTAGAGGCTGACGGTAAGTTTAAGACTTCAATAACTTTTTCTTCAATTTTTAAGGGTTCAATAGGTAGTAATTTCCAAAAATTATCTTCGTAATTGTCGTCTATTTGAAGTTTTGCTTGATCAAAAGCTATTTGTCCGTTATATAAGACATTAAATTTTGTGGTAAGTCCATGCATATTTCTGTTTATAAGCGTGTTTTTTTTAGTAGAACAACTAAAAAACACAACTAAAAAACAACTAAGAAATAACTTGATAAAAATTTGTTTACTCAAAACTCGAATTTGTCTATTTAATTAACTTAAAACTAAAAGAAATATTGTGATATTAGTTGACAAAAGTACAAATAAATTGATACTTAAATAGTCATAGAAATTAGGATTGAATTTTAGAAATAAATACCCTAATATTCAAACACTCCAAATTCACTTTTAATAGTCAGCTTTTTTGTGGCTGAAGCTTCAACACGACCTATAATTTGAGCATCTACATTAAATGATTTTGAGATGGCAATAATACCTTTAGCAATTTCTTCGGGCAAATAGATTTCCATTCTATGCCCGCAATTAAAAACTTGATACATTTCTTTCCAGTCGGTATTTGATTGCTCTTGTATCAATTTAAATAAAGGTGGAATATCAAATAGATTGTCCTTTATAATATGTAATTCATCAATAAAATGCAAAATCTTTGTTTGAGCTCCTCCACTACAATGTACCATTCCGTTAATTTGTTTAGGGAAATTCTTTAAAATTTCTTTAATGATAGGAGCATAGGTACGTGTTGGAGATAAGACTAATTTACCGGCATCGATTGGAGAATTCTCAATAGTATCCGTTAATTTTGTATTTCCTGAATAAATTAAATTTTCTGGTACAACATGGTCAAAACTCTCAGGGTATTTTTTTGCCAATTCTTTTGAAAACACATCGTGGCGAGCAGAAGTTAGTCCGTTACTACCCATGCCACCATTGTATTCTTTTTCATAAGTTGCTTGTCCGAAAGATGCTAAACCAACAATTACATTGCCAGCTTTGATATTTGCGTTGTCAATAACATCAGTTCTTTTCATTCTAGCTGTAACTGTTGAGTCAACAATAATAGTTCTGACTAAATCGCCAACATCAGCGGTTTCACCACCAGTAGAGTGGATGGTTATACCATAATCAGCCATTTCTTTTAAAAGTTCTTCTGTACCGTTAATAATGGTAGAGATAACTTCACCCGTAATTAAATTTTTATTTCGACCAATGGTTGATGAAAGCATGATGTTGTTAGTTGCTCCGACACATAAAAGATCGTCAATATTCATAATCAAAGCATCTTGGGCAATACCTTTCCAAACAGAAATGTCACCAGTTTCTTTCCAGTACATATAAGCTAAAGACGATTTTGTACCTGCACCGTCAGCATGCATTATTAAACAATAATCATCATCATTAGTTAAGTAATCTGGTACTATCTTACAAAATGCTTTCGGAAAAAGCCCTTTGTCAATATTACTAATTGCTTTGTGTACATCTTCTTTTGAAGCAGAAACGCCTCTTAAATTGTACCTGTTGTCTGATGAGCTCATTTGTTTTTGTTTAAAAGATATAATTTTTTCTTGTCATAATCAATCACAGCTTTTCCTTTTTCTAAAATATCGGCTCCAATAATTCCGTTTATTGGTTTTGCATCTTGTTTGGCTAAGGCATTATTGATATGAGATAAGTCTAACAAAACTAAGGTTACTTTTTTTAGTTTAAAATTGCCAATAGTTATTTTATTTTTTTTTGAAATCTGTGTGTCAATTTCTCCTTCACCAGCTCCAGCTGCTTTATGGTCAGATTCTTCAGTAGTCAAATTGAACTTTTCAATTTCATCAAAACCTACACAAGAATTTGAAGCTCCAGTATCTAAAATAAATTTACCTTTTTTACCATTTATTTTGACTTTAATCTCAAAATGATTGGTTGCAATTTTTTTAAGTTTAATACAATGGTATTCTTTATGACTAAGATATTCTCTTAAACTCATTTAAATAACCGACTTAAATTGTTCTAAAAAACGGATATCATTTTCAAATAACATTCTGATATCTGGTATTTGATAGAGTAACATAGCGATACGTTCAATTCCCATTCCGAAAGCAAAACCGCTATATTTCTCTGGGTCGATATTGGTGTTTTTTAATACATTTGGGTCTACCATACCACAGCCCATAATTTCTAACCAACCTGTACCTTTAGTAATTTTATAATCGGTTTCAGTTTTGAGACCCCAATAAATATCAACTTCTGCACTTGGTTCTGTAAACGGAAAATAAGAAGGACGCAATCTAATTTTAGATTTGCCAAACATTTCTTTAGTAAAGTACTCTAAAGTTTGTTTTAAATCGGCAAAAGACACATCTGTATCAATATATAAGCCTTCTACTTGATGAAAAATACAATGTGAACGAGCAGAAATATCTTCATTTCTAAAAACTCGCCCAGGAGAAATAGTTCTGATAGGCGGTTTGTTATTTTCCATATAACGTATTTGTACCGATGAGGTATGTGTACGTAACAGCATATCTTTTTCTACCTGTTTAGATTTTTCTACAAAGAAAGTATCTTGCATATCTCTTGCCGGATGGTA
>DOIV01000220.1:3239-4366 GCA_003511845.1 Flavobacteriaceae bacterium
AAATTATGCCAATCATCTTCAATTTCTGGTCCTTCAGAAATATTAAATCCTATCCGTGAAAACACATCAATAATTTGATTTTTTACGATTGAAATCGGATGACGGACACCCAATTCAATTGGTTCTGCAGGTCTGGTTAAATCGCCATAGCTATTTTTAGTCTCCGTAGTGCTTGATATGGCGTTGGTTAGTTCAGTGACTTTGTTTTCGGCAGAGTTTTTTAAATTGTTCAATGCTTGCCCAAAATCTTTACGTAATTCAGCATCAACATTCTTAAATTCAGCAAATAATCCTTTCAATAACCCTTTGCTACCTAGGTATTTTATTCTAAAAGTTTCAATTTCATCTTTAGAAGTGGCTTTGAAATCTTTTACTTCACTAATCAATTTATGTACTTTGTCTAACATCTACTTTTAGTTATAGCTTGCAAATTTAATCTTTTTCTTTAAGTTGGGTTCTAAAAATTCATTTCTTTCAAAAAACAAAGAGGAATGAATGAGGTAATAGGCATTATTTTTTTTGAATAGCCTTAGCTATTTAAAAAAAATATAACGAAGTAGATTATCTTTTATCTTAGTTCATTTAAGGGTTTACAGAATTTCTCAAATACTTCCTAAAATTTCATCGTATTATCTAGATAGTACTTCAAAAATTTTAGTCGCCTTTAAAAAACTCTGTAAATTTTGATGCGAATGAATTTTTAGAACTCACCTTAATTAAATAGTGAGAAAAAAAAGAATCTATATAATAGAATTCAAACGTTTGCGTTATTGTTATTATGTTGAAAAATAATTAGCTTAAAAATTTGAAATATTACAAATTTAATTATTTTTGTACCATTGAATTATAAAATAAATAAAAATAACCTATCAAAATTATGAATCGAGCATCCTAAACTGTTTATTTACTAGATGAATAATAAATAGCGAACAGTATGTGACCAATAAAAATCCAGCCTGCGGCAGGCAGGCAATAAACAAATAACACATGAAATCAAAAATAAACGAATTTATGGATTTGGTGAAGCAACGCAATCACCAAGAGCCAGAGTTTTTACAAGCAGTTTTAGAAGTTGCAGAAACAGTGATACCATATATTGTTACAAAAGATATCTATTATGGTAAAAA
>DOIV01000220.1:4540-6368 GCA_003511845.1 Flavobacteriaceae bacterium
CAATAAACAAATAACACATGAAATCAAAAATAAATGAATTTATGGACTTGGTGAAGCAACGCAATCACCAAGAGCCAGAGTTTTTACAAGCAGTTTTAGAAGTTGCAGAGACAGTGATACCTTATATTGTTACTAATGATATCTATTATGGTAAAAACATTTTATTAAGAATGGTTGAGCCAGAACGAGCAATTACATTTAGAGTTGCTTGGGTTGATGATTCAGGTGAAATTCAAGTAAACAGAGGTTATCGTATTCAAATGAACTCTGCAATTGGACCGTATAAAGGCGGTTTAAGATTCCATCCTACAGTAAATATGAGTATTTTAAAATTCTTAGCATTTGAGCAAGTATTTAAAAATGCGTTAACTACACTGCCAATGGGTGGAGGTAAAGGTGGTGCTGATTTTGATCCTAAAGGAAAATCTGACAATGAAATTATGCGTTTTTGTCATGCTTTTATGAGCGAATTAAGTCGCCATATTGGTGCAAATACAGATGTGCCAGCTGGTGATATTGGAGTAGGAGGTAGAGAAATAGGATTCTTATTTGGTCAATATAAAAAATTACGTAATGAATTTACGGGTGTGTTAACTGGTAAAGGTGATACATGGGGAGGTTCATTAATTAGACCTGAAGCTACAGGTTATGGTACTGTGTATTTTGCACAGAACATGTTGGCAACAAAAAAAGATTCTTTTAAAGGGAAAGTTGTAAGTATTTCTGGATCTGGTAATGTAGCTCAATTTGCTGCTGAGAAAGTAATTGAATTGGGTGGTAAAGTAATAACACTTTCTGATTCTTCAGGATATATCTATGACGCAGATGGTATAGATACTGAGAAATTGGCATTTGTAATGGAGTTGAAAAATGTGAAACGTGGTAGAATTAAAGAATATGTAGCTAAATATTCGAACGCAAAATTTGTAGCTGGTGAAAAACCTTGGGCAGAAAAAAGTGATATTGCCTTGCCTTGTGCTACACAAAACGAATTGGATGGTGATGCTGCTAAAACATTAGTTGCCAATGGCTGTGCTTGTGTAAGTGAAGGTGCTAATATGCCTTGTACACCAGATGCAATACATCATTTTCAAAGTAAGAATATTTTGTTTGCTCCAGGTAAAGCTTCAAATGCTGGTGGTGTTGCAGTTTCAGGTTTAGAAATGAGCCAAAATTCTTTGCGTTACAATTGGACTAGAGAAGAAGTAGATGAAAAATTAAAACAAATTATGGCTGATATTCATTCCGCTTGTTTAAAATATGGCACCAATGATGACGGTTCTGTAGATTATGTTAAAGGTGCAAATATTGCAGGATTTGTCAAGGTTGCGGGTGCAATGTTAGCTCAAGGAGTGGTGTAAAATCTATTTCTGATAAGGAGTAAATTGAATTTTACTTAAACCTCATAGTGCTGAAATTTCTGCAATATGAGGTTTTTTATTGTACTTTTATAAGGTGAATGAAAACCTGCAATATCGTAAAATAATCCATGTTGATATGGATGCGTTTTATGCTTCAGTAGAGCAATTGGATAATCCTGAATTAAGAGGAAAACCATTAGCTGTTGGAGGTGGTGGAGAAAGAGGTGTGGTTTCTGCTGCAAGTTATGAAGCACGTAAATTTGGTGTCAGATCTGCTATGAGTGGTGTTATAGCAAGAAGAAACTGTCCGCATTTGATTTTTGTAAGGCCTCGTTTTGAGCGTTATACTGAAATTTCGAAAGCCATACGCAAGATATTTTTTGAGTATACCGATTTGGTAGAGCCTTTATCTTTAGACGAAGCCTATTTAGATGTCACACAAAATAAAAAGGTTCTACTACAAATTT
>DOIV01000335.1 GCA_003511845.1 Flavobacteriaceae bacterium
AAACTATTTAATAAGTATAAAATTAAAATGATGAATATTTCAGAAAACAAAAAGTACGTAGAAAATATTTTAAATGCACCAATAGGTCAATACATTGAACAAAAAGGAGCTGAAATTCTTTCTTTATGTGTGTCAAAAGAGTTAAAACTTCAAGCAGATGAATTTTTATTTCACAAAGGAGATTTAACCGAAGGTTTTTACCTTGTAACCAAAGGAAGACTGGCTTTAGTACAAGAATTAAAAAACGGTAAATTACACTTCTTACATGTTTTACAAAAAGGAGATATGGTTGGTGAATTGAGTTTTATTGATGACACACCACATATTGTTTCTGTTGTGGCTTTAAATGACTCGACAGTATACCAATTTAAAGCAGAAAGCATTAAGCCTTTAATTTTATCTGAACCTATGTTTATGTTTAATTTTATGCGAGCCATTATAAAACGTGTTCATCATACAGTTAGAGCAATAAACAGAAAACAAAAAGATCTTTCAGATTATATATCCTCTGGTGGTAAAGGGCGTGTGTAAAATTGTAAATAACGCTTTTATTCTTCTTCAATATAATTAATATTTTCCCATTTTCGTTTTCTGTAAATTTCTCTTCGGTTACGATATAAATTTTTAACTGTTTCAGAAGTAGAATCGGATATTTTATGTACAAAACAGTAGCGTTTGTAATTATAGTCCATATTATTGTCGAAGAAATTTTTATGCATTTTTTCTAATTCTTCTTTGCGATAATTGACTAAAGGTTTATTCCGTTCATCTTTTTTACGCTGAAAATGTTTTGCTTTAATTAGTTTATCAAAATAAGGTAAATTGATAATCTCTTGGGCTTGTTGTTTTACATTATTAACAAATTCAGTATTAGTTTCTCCGTAAAAACCATCAATTAAACCAATTTCAAGAGCCACATCAACTCCCCAAGGCAAACAGTCTTCTGTAAAACGTTCTGCTTTTTTAAAACCAATACGTTTGGGTAAAAGATACGTCCAATATTCAGAACCATATAAGCCCATATTTTTGGTATGAGGATTTAAAACAATACCGTTTCTACATAAAACTTTATCGGCTGCTAAAGCCAATGAAACGCCTCCAGCACCAGCATTTCCTTGTAATACAGAAACAATATAGTGTTCTGTAGAATTAATAATTTCTAAAATTAAATCGTCAATCGCATTGATGTTTTCCCAAGATTCTTTAGCTGGATTATTGGAGTTTTCAATTACGTTTAAGTGAATACCGTTAGACCAAACATCTTTACCTCCCATCAATACAATGAGTTTTGCTCTTTTTTTAGTTTCAATAATGGCATCTCTTAATCTATTACATTGGTCAGAACTCATTGCTCCGTTATAAAAATCGAAATATAAATAACCTATTTCACCATCTTGTTCAAAACGTATTTCTTGCCATGTTTCTCCTTCAAAATTTTCAAATGGACTCCGATTAGAAATAGGAATTTCATTTGCCAATTCACCTAAAGCAAGGATAGCAGGTAATTTTACTTGACCTTCATTTAATGATTTTAAATGTGTTATCCATATAGCATTGTTTTTAGTAGCAATACAAATGGCATTGTTTCTTTGTGCTACAATACTTCCATATCTTCCTTTTAATCTTGTTTCTAGATGAGCTCCATAACAATAGTAGTCATTATCAAAAAGTGTAATTAAAACACCAGGAGAACTATCAGCAGCATTTATTTTATGTATAATCTCATTAGTATCATCTTCCCAAGAGAAAGTAAAATCTTTTTGAGTGGTTTTGTTATTCCATTTTCCAATAATTTCAGAGTTTGAATAATCAAGTGGCTCAGGTTTAAAAGTAATGTTTTTAAAATTATCTAGAGCTTGTATAATTCCTTTAGATGCTGCTTGAGTTACTTCATTTCTGTATATTTCACCTTTACTAACACTTCTCATTATAAACTCATTATATGCCCAAACTGGACCAGCATCCATTTTCTCTACAGCTTCTAAAATGGTAACACCCCATGTTTTTTCTTGTCTTAAAATAGCCCAATCTAATGAAGATGCTCCTCGGTCTCCTTTAATACCGGGATGAACAATTAAACAGGTGTAATTTTCATAAATTTCTTTCGGAATTTTACTTGTTAAAAATGGAGCAATAATTAATTTTGGTTTATACTTTTCGGTTTCATTTATCAATTGTTCAGATGAAATTGGAATAACCACATGAACTTGATAGTTCAATCTATCTAACTCAATCCACAGGCGTTGAGCCATTCCGTTAAAAGCAGTTGTGATGAACTGAATTTTCATGTCAAATAATAGATTTTCAATAAATTAAATTTATTCTACGAAATCTGAAAAATGGTAATAGGCAGCACAGGCACCTTCACTACTAACCATAGGTGCACCTAATGGGAATTGAGGAGTGCATGTTTTCCCAAACTCTGGGCATTGTATAGGTTTAATTATTCCTTTCATAATATCTCCCGCCAAACAGGCTTGATTTTCTTCAGCTTCTTCAATATTTACATTGAATTTTTGCATAGCATTAAAAGCGACATATTCTTGCTTAACTCCATACCCACTCATTGGTATGTTTTCCATTCCTCTCCATACTCTATCGGTAATTTCAAAAACTTTAGCAATAATATCTTGTGCAGATTCATTTCCTTCCTCTGTCACAATTCTTGAATATTGGTTTTCTACTTCAAAACGCCCTTCTTCTAATTGTTGAATGGTCATTAAAATTCCTTGTAAAATATCTAAAGGTTCAAATCCAGTAACTACAATTGGTACTTTAAATTTTTCTACCAGTGGATAATACTCCCAATAGCCCATTATGGTACAAACATGACCAGCAGCTAAAAATCCGTCAATATGACTATCAACATCTTCCATTACATTTTCTATAGCTGGCGGTACAATTACATGAGATGTTAAAATAGAATAATTTGTAATTCCCAATTTTTCTGCATGAATTACTGAAAGAGCATTTGCAGGAGCTGTTGTTTCAAAGCCCACAGCAAAAAATACAATTTCCTTATCGGGATTATCTTTAGCAATATTTACAGCTTCTAAAGGTGAATATAAAATGCGAATATCAGCACCTTGAGCTTTTGCTTCTAAAATACTTTTTTTAGAACCAGGTACTCGAATCATATCACCAAAACTACACAATACAACACCTTTTTCTTCGGCTAAATAAATGGCTTTATCTATTAAATGCAACGGTGTAACACAAACAGGACAACCTGGGCCGTGTACCATAGTTATTTCTTTTGGCAACACGCTTAATATTCCGTTTTTCACTAAACTATGGGTTTGACCACCACAAACTTCCATTATTTTCCAAGGCTTAGTAACTGTTTTTTTGATTTCTTCTAAAACCTTTAATGCTAATTCTGGATTTCTATATTCGGTTAAGTATTTCAATTTCTTCTTCTTCTTTATGTGTAATTATTAAAACCATTCTTACTTTGCCCATTTTTAAGATAGATTTAATTTTTCATACAGTAAAAACAGCTTTGATTATGCAAATATATAAAATAGATTGAATAACTTCAGTTTGATACAGCATAAATCAATTATTTTAGGGTATTTATAAAATTTAATAGATTATAAATCATATATTTATATGTCATTTGCCTTATAAAAGCACAATTTAACTAAAATGTACAAAACACAAGAAAAAAAAGGATTATCGGATGAAGAATTTACCCGAGAACATTTATCAGCTATAGGGAATCCCTTAGAAGAGATTAGCAAAGTAATAGATAGGGAGTTATTAGAAAGTAAATTACTCAATACCAACAAAAAGAATAATGCAGGAGCGAAGCCTTATGATGTAGTGCTGCTGTTCAAAACACTAATTATCCAACGTTATTATGGTTTAGGAGACAGTCAAGAGAACCTACCTATAGGGGTTAATTTTTAATTTCATGTTCGTAGTTCAAATAATAAAATACCCTGAAATATAATCTCTTTTGTTATTTTTGCTTAAAATTTGTAATGTACTAATGAGTAAAATCAACCTATTTATTAAAGAGCAAGTAAAAACAAGTCGCAATGAGCTATACTTAGCCATTGGACTTGGTGGTTTATCTGGCTTATTGGTCATTTTTCAAGCCTGGTTGATGGCAACCATGATAAGTGATGTCATTTTTAAAGAAGCACAATTAGCTGAACTTCAAAACCGATTATGGTATTTGATAATTATTTTTATTATTAGAGCTATTTTGAATTGGACTTCAAATTTATCCGCTTTTAAAGCAGTTATAAAAATAAAACTTGATTTAAGAGATAAAATACACCGCCATATTCAAAAAATAGGACCAGTTCATGCTACAAAAAAACATAGTGGCTCCGATGTTAATACAATGATAGATGGTGTTGAAGCAATAGAAAAATATTACACATCTTATATACCAGGAATTGCCTTTGTATCTATATTACCTTTGGCATATATTATAGTTACATTTCCATTTGATTGGATTTCTGGTCTTGTACTATTAGTAACTGCACCAATAATTGTATTCTTTATGATTATGATTGGTCAAGGTGCAGAAAAACTGAACCAAGAACAATGGCGACAATTATCCAGACTAAGCAGTCATTTTATTGATACCATTCAAGGCTTGCCTACCTTAAAAATCTTTAATGCTGCAAAACGAGAAGCTGCTATAATAGCAAAATTAGCTGACGAATATAGAGAACGAACTATGTCAGTTCTTAAAGTTGCATTTTTATCCTCTTTATTATTAGAATTTTTCTCATCTATTGGTGTGGCAATTGTTGCGGTGCTTATTGGTTTTAGATTACTTGATGGTAATATGGAATTTGTAGATGGTCTATTTGTGTTGCTTCTTGCTCCAGAATATTATTTATCCATTAGAAATATGGGAGGAAATTACCACGCAAAAATGGAAGGTATTGGTGCTGCAGAACAAATAATAGAAATATTAGATAGAGGTGATTTTACTAAAAATACCGATACTAACCTTTTAAAATCAGACCTTAATTTAACCAACAATAAAAGTATTTCGATAGCATTTAATAACCTATCGTTTTCTTATGAAAAAGACAGGCAAGCATTAACTAATTTTAATTTGAAAATTCCAGCAAATAAACGTACTGTTTTAATAGGCGAAAGTGGCTCTGGAAAAAGTACTATAGTAAATTTAATTTTAGGTTTTATACAAACTAATGAAGGTGAAATATTGGTTAACAATAAGGATATTTCTAAAATTTCCTTGGAAACTTGGAGAAAAAATATTGCATGGCTACCACAACAAGCACATTTATTTCAAGGCACAATAGCTGACAACATCCGTTTAGGAAAAGAAAATGCTACAGAACATGAAGTAAAAGAAGCTGCTCGTTTAGCTTTTTGCGATGAATTTATTGAAAAACTACCTGAAACTTACAATACCATTATAGGAGAAAGAGGTGCTGGACTTTCTGGAGGGCAAATACAACGCATTGCACTTGCCCGTACTTTTTTAAAAGATGCTCCTTTATTAATCTTAGATGAAGCGTCTGCAAATTTAGATAGAGAAAGTGAAAAACTGATTGAAAAGAGTATTGACATGTTATCTGAAAATAGAACCGTTATTATCATTGCTCACAAGCTTCATACTATTGAAAAGGCAGATCAAATTGTACTAATTAAAAACGGAACTGTTCTAAATACAGGAACACATAAACAACTTATTAATAATAATGAACACTATCAAGAGTTAATAAAGAAGTATCACGAAACATTTACAATTTAGCAATGACTGATAATTTTAAAAATAAAGAAGCAAGCAGCCTTTCTATTTTCATTAGGCTTAGCAAATTATTTAAGCCGCATTCAAAACTTATTATATTAGGTTTATTTTTGTCTGTGATAACAATTCTTGCTAACGTTACTTTAATGTCATTATCTGGGTGGTTTTTAGCATCTATGGCAGTTGCAGGAATTGCAAATGTTACAATGGACTACTATTCGCCTGCTGCGGGAATTAGAGTTTTAGCAATCGCTCGTGCTTTTGGTCGCTATTTTGAGCGTTTGGTAAATCATTCAGCAACCTTACATATATTATCTGATTTAAGACATTGGTTTTATAAAAAGATAGAACCCTTAGCTCCTGCTATACTTCAAAAATACCATAGTGGCGATGTTTTTAGTAGGATCAAATCTGATATAGATACATTAGAAAACGTTTACGTCCGTATTATTGTCCCAATAATAACTACTTTTATAACAAGTGCGTTATTTGTTTTTTTTATGTATTTATACGATGTTAAATTAGCTATCATTGAAGCTTTTGCTCTTATAACTGCTGGATTTGCAATCCCTTTAACACTTTTAACTTTAAGTCGAAAAACAGGTAAAGAGTTGATACTATTAAGTTCTCAATTAAGGCAATATACAATGGATAGTATTCAAGGCTTAGGAGAATTATTAATATATGGAGCATCTAACAAACAGGCAGAAAAAATAAACAAACTCAGTCATAAACTTTCAAAAGCACAATACAAAATGGCTTTTTATAATGGTTTAGCACAAGCATCATTAACAATTATAACAGGATTGACCATAGTCTTAGTAATTACAATTTCCACTCCTAATATACGTAGTGGCGAAATGCCTGCGGTTAATATAGCTATGTTAGTTCTGTTTTCATTAGCTAGTTTTGAAGCAGTAATGAATATGCCCGAAGCATTCCAATTATTGCCTGAAACAATCGCTGCAGGACGTAGAATTTTTGAAATGACAGATAGCAAACCTTCTATAGTTGAACCAAATAATCCATCACCTACTATTGCTAATTTTGATATAGCTTTTGAAAACGTAAGTTTTTCGTACACTAAAGGCAATAAAAATGTATTGAAAAATTTAAGTTTCACCTTAAAAGAAGGTGAGCGATTAGCTTTAGTTGGTAAAAGTGGTGTCGGTAAAAGCACTGTTATAAACTTACTAACTCGTTTTTATGATTATAATAAAGGAGAAATCACTATTGGTTCTAATTCTATAAAAGCATTCCAAAGCGATGATTTAAGACAGTATATTTCGGTAGCTTCTCAACAAAATCAGTTATTTAATAATACTATTCGTGAAAATTTATTACTCGCAAAACCAGACGCAAATGATAATGAATTAGACAAAGTTTGCAAAATAACTCAGATTTATGACTTTATAAAAACCTTACCTGACGGTTATGATACTTGGTCTGGCGAATTAGGTTATAAATTTTCTGGAGGACAAAAAAAACGATTAACAATTGCTAGAGCATTACTAAAACCATCTAAAATTCTAATTTTAGATGAACCTGGAGAAGGATTAGATCGTGAAACCGAAAAAGAGATGTTAAAAGCAATTTTTGAGTATAAAAAATCAACGAGTATCTTAATTATTACACATTCAGGAATAAAGGGAATTGAACATTTAAAAATAATTTAGTAAATATGACAATTATCATATAATTAATTTTTAAAAAAAACTATTTTTGTATTTTAAATTTTAGAAAGTTTAAATTACTAACTATTAAAAATAATATATATGGAAAATATTGATTGGGGAATTGTAAATTGGGCTCGTGCAGAATTTGCATTAACTATTCTTTATCATTGGATTTTTGTACCATTAACCTTAGG
>DOIV01000003.1:0-1371 GCA_003511845.1 Flavobacteriaceae bacterium
TAAGAATAGTAGCGGATTTAAAAGCACGAACCTTTTAATTTATCACTAAACTTTGTATAAAGATACTATCTTTAAATTTATCACTAAAACCGCTATTGTTTTTATACATTGTTACCAACTGGCTGTTCTTCACGCACTGCTTTTAGCGTAGGTAAGACATACTCTTTTGTAATTTTTGGCTTATGCAGTTGGCAATAGCGAATTGCAAATGTGTATGGCTTAAGCGTTGGCTTATTCTTTATAATGATTTAGAATATTGCAATGATTTTATATACTTTTCCATAAATTTAAAATCTGGTTTTCCATTTCTTTCTGGTAGTTTTATTGATATAGCCTTCATTCTTGTTTGACTTGCTTTTCTTCCATAATTATAACGATAGGTTTCTAAATTCATAATTGTTACAAAAAACATTGCTACATAATTATTCATTTCAAATTTAGGTATTAATTTTTCTACGTGGTCACTTGCTGAAAATTTTAAAGGTTGAAATGAACAATAACCTAAAACAGCACTATCAACTGTTAATACATTTCCATCTTCAGTTTGAACATCATAAAAATTATCAACCCCATTATTTGTTGCTTGAGTTGTTACATTTGGAAACATTCCACTTCCAATTTCTTCAAGTTCTTGTTTTGGTGTAGTTTTACTTCCCGTGATTGTGAATAAGTCTAATAAAGGAAAGAGTTTCCAATTATCAATATCAAGTTTTAGTTTCTTATCAAGAACAGGTTTTTGTTTTAAGTTTAGTTCTAAATCAGTTTTAAAGTTAGAAAGTTTTTTAATTATCTGATTAGGAACATTTTTAGGAATTAGCAAATCCTTCATTGTTTTATTTGCTTGTCTTCCATAACTGTATTTATATTTATTACTTGAAATACATTTAGTATAAAACAACATTTCTACAACTGATAATTCTTTTTTTGGAATTAGGACATACAAATCTCTACCACTATAATATGGTTTGGGTTGGTAAAAAGTAGATAGTACAGAACCACCACCAGCAACTGAAAGTGTGTGCTTTGGATTTGGTTCAACATCAATCATTTCATAAACATATGCAGAAACTCCATTATTCTTTTCCGTTCTTGAAACAAAAGGAATAGCGTTTTCTGTTGTAGATGTACACTGTTCAATATGGACTAATTCTAAGTTAACTCCATAAATAACATCAAATATTTCTGATATTTTCACTAAATCATTCATAGTCTTCAAGATTAACTTTGTTGCTAAATAAAAAAGTTACATAATCTAAAATAGTATCTGTAAAATCTTCATTTGTAAGATTTGAATAGTTAGTTTTCATATATGCCTCTGCTACCCATTCATCATCTGCTGAAACAACTCTATTTACACTAAAACCTGCTTCT
>DOIV01000003.1:1761-3897 GCA_003511845.1 Flavobacteriaceae bacterium
CCAAAAGCATCATATCTTCCTTGTATTTTTCTTTTAACAAAACCATCATCTTTATAATAACCAAAGTATGTTTCTTTATTTTTTGGGTGTGGTTTATGTGCTTTAAAAATCATTATACAAGAAACTACACCAACTTTTGAATTAAAAAATAGTTCATCAGGCATTGACAAAACTGCATCAAGAGTATGCTTTTTTAATAGTTGATTTTTAAATTCGTAAACTTTACCTTTTGTTACTAAAGCACTTTGCATAGGTACAATTGCAATACAAGTTCCTCCATCTACTAAACATTCTAAATTATTTAAAATAAATTCAAATTCGTCTGTATCAGTTTTCTTATTGGATTTATAGGGTGGATTTAAAAAACCAACAGTTGGTTTTCTTGCCTTTACTTCCTTTATAATATTTGGCTCAAAACAACTACCATTCATTATGTTGGTTTTACCATCTTGATGAATGTACATATTGGAAACTGCTAAAGCAAAAATATGAGACTGATATTCAGTTCCAATTAGGTGTTTTGCTTTTATTTCTTTTATTTTTTCTGCATCTCCTTTAGCATCTTCAATCATTTTTTTCATTGCTGAAATTAAAAAACCACCTGTTCCTGTGCAGTTATCATATGCAATAGAATTTTTATTAACTTCTGCTAATTCTGCAAATAATTCGGTTATATGAGGTGGTGTTAAAACAATTCCCAAACCTTTATCACTATTTGCATATCTTAAGAACTCAATATATAATTGACCTAAAACATCAAAATATTCGTGTGTTTTGATAAATTGATTAATGTTTTCGTCTATTTCATCTATTAATTCTTTCAATACTTTATCTTTTCTTGATAAAGAAGTGTCTGTTTTTATAAAACTAAATTGAACATTCAGATTATTTAACTTATCACCTGAAATGTTAGCACTTTCTAATTCATTTGAAACCGTTTGTACTAATGAATTTGCTAAATTTTTAGGTGTTTTATGCGATGCGTATGAGTTTTTAAAAGCAGAATTTTCGAGAGCAATTAGCACACAACTTAATAATAAACTACGTTGGCTTTCTAAAATTTTGTGAGTATGTAAATTTTCATTTAATTTTTTAGTAAAGTCAAGAAGTGTTTTGTAATCTTGTCTGAATTTTTCAGGACTTTTCAAATAACCATTTAAATAGTCTTCTGCTGAAAATAACTTATCATCAAATATTTCAGTTGCTTTACGTTCTCCTTTTAAATGAAGAAAATGAGAAATTTTTATATTTCTTTTGGTTTCACCACTAACAGCAATTGCAAGAACATCAAAACTTTTAGATAAGTAGGAAGAGTATAGTAAAACACCATCTACTGCATAGTCAGAATATTTATCTCTTGATTTACTTTCGTGTTTTGTTACATCTGCTTTACATTCTATAACTATTAATAAGTCTGAATTTTCTTTGTAAGAAATTAAAAATTCTGGATAACCTCTTCCGCTACCTTTTTTTGATGCAGATTTTAATAGTTTATCAATTTTTGCATTGTCAGATTTTTGCTCTTCCATTTCAATACTTGAAAGGAATTTGTTAAAATGATTTCTAACAATGATTTCTGTTTTTCTTTCGTTTGCCATTTTTTAAAGTTTTAATTTGGCTTGTTTACTATTTTTATCTTGGATGTATTTTACAGTATCTTCTGCTACCATAAATACTTTGTCAGAACAATTATTTTTATATGCTTCTCTTGCGAACTTATCAGCATAGAAAAGGTCTTTAATTACCTGAAAATCAATGTTGAATATTTTAGAAAGTTTTTCAAGTTTTGAAACGCTAAACCTTTGAGAGCCATTTTCCATTCTACTAATTGCACTCGAATTATTGCCTATTTTAGCACCAAATTCAGTTTGTGTCCATTCCCTTTTTTCTCTTTCTTTTTTTATAAAGTGTCCAAAACTTGCCATATTTTAGGTTTTACATTTTTTCGGTTTGACCTATTTTTAGCAAATGTAAATATAATTTGTGAATTTCGGGTCAAGTTGGTGGGATTTTACTCTTTTATTTTTTCGCATTGGATTTTGAGTGTTGGCAAAAAAATAAATGTGTAAAATATGCGGTTGGCTCTTCTTTTTTAGCACGATTTTTTTTCGTTCTGTGCTTCCAACTAACGTCAAA
>DOIV01000167.1 GCA_003511845.1 Flavobacteriaceae bacterium
AATTCGTTCAATAACTTTTAATCGTATTCCTGAAAAACCTTGACATAAAGCATGAACTTTACAAATCATCATAATTTTAGAAAGTTCTTTGTCTATCTGCTCTCCAACACCAACTGCATGTGTAATTAATAAATTCACTTGAAGCTGACTTGTTTCTTTAGGTGTAATTTGAACATCACATAAAGGTCCAAAGCCAGTATTTATACCGTAGATGGCTTTATTACTACTTGCCATTTTTTCTACTTTTAATCTACAATCATTAACTTTTTTAATAGCGGTTTCTGTTAATGTTGTTTTAAGTTCCCCTTTAGTTATTGCAATTACTTTGTCAACTGTTAAGCTATCTATACCGTATCTAAACATCATATTTTTGTTTACAACAAAGATATGCTTACTTTTGATGCTTTACAAGACCATTAATATCAATAATTGATAATTATGAGGTATCAAATAGAGTTTAGACATTTTCGTTATTTTTTAGCTGTAGCTGAAACACTACATTTTAGAAAAGCTGCTGACATTTTGTTTATTTCACAGCCAGGACTGAGTAGACAAATAAAACAACTAGAGGAAAACTTAGGCGTAAAACTGTTTGAACGTCATAATAGAAAAGTGAAGCTAACACAGGTAGGTTTATATCTACAGCGTGAAATTAATACAAATTTTAAGCAATTAGAGGCAATAATAAATCACGCAAAATTATTAAATGATGGAATTGATGGAAATTTAAGATTGGGTTATGTGGGGTCTGCAATGCAACAATTAATTCCAGATTTATTGTTAAAGTTTAAGGGAACTCACCCAAACATACTAATTAATTTAAAAGAAATTGATAATAAGCAACAGATTGAAGCCTTGCTAAATCAAAATATTGATATTGGTTTTATTAGGCAAGAGCGTGTACCTATTGGTATAAACGTTAAACCCATATATGAAGAAACTTTTTCATTAGTCTTACCCAAAAACCATAAGATAAACAAAACCAATTTTAAAAGTTTATCTCAATTTAAAAATGAACATTTTATTTTATTTGATGCTTCATACAGTGAGTCATATTACGAAAAGATTATGCAAATATTTGATGATAGTGGGTTTTCACCCATAATTTCACACTCTACAATTAATGCAAGTTCAATTTATCGTTTGGTAGAGAATAATTTTGGTGTTTCTATTGTACCAACTTCATTAAAATATGGCTTTGATTTGAAAATTAAATTTATTGAATTAGTTGAAATTCCTCAACGTACTACTTTAAAAATAGTTTGGAATAACAAAAATACTAATCCCGTTTTGAAAAATTTTATAGAAATTATACGTTTCTTAAACTAATAAATCATTAACCTACTAATTGGTATCGTTTAATTTCATTGTCTTCTTGGGCAGCTTTTAAAGTACCTATATAATTTTTAAACTCTTCTACATAGTTAAAAAATAAAGCCTTGTTATTTGTAGTTCTTTTTAAAGTTCTAACCCCTTCTAAAGAAGCTATAATAAATTCAGCTACTGGCTCTGTATTGATATGTCTGCTTAAATAACCGCCTTCTATTCCTCTATACAATAAATTGATTAAAGCTATTTTCCATTGGTCAAAAATTTCTTTCAACTGACCTTGTAAATCATAATCATTAGGTTCATAACTTAATTGTACAATAAAATTGGTTAATGGGCTTCCTGTATTTTGTACAATTTTTTTATCTTTTAATAATTTATTTTCTAGTAAATCAGCTAATATAAATAACGGATTCCCTCTTTCACTAACCGGTTCTATAAACTCACTGTGAATCTCCTTTGCTATTCTTTCTTGAATGATTGCTTCAACAAAATGATGCTTATTGTCAAAATGATAATAAAATGCACCTTTAGTTAAATTTACTTCATCTATAATCTTATCTATACTAATGGCATGAAAACCATAAGTGTTCATTAATTCGTACCCTTTATCAATTAAAACTTGTCTTGTAAGTTTTCTTTTAATTTCTTGTGTCATAATGTTTCTCTTTACTTATTACACTTATAAAACAATTTTGGAGTAGAAACTCCTACTTTAATAATCATAATTGATTTAAAATGTGTTGTTGTCTTTAAAATACGGAGTAGTTTGTTTAATGAAATATGTGCCCAACACATAATAAATAAGACGCTTGTAATTAGATGATTACATTGATGTACGAAATTACACATACCCAATAGAATGTTTTTTAATCATTATTTGATCTTTATATTTGATCTTTATCCTGTAAATTAAAACAAAATCATACTATATTTACAGTATAATACTTAAATCGCATTCCTCATGAAAAAAATAGCTTTATTCAGTATCCTTATCTTCTTAATTTTTACATCCTGTAAAAAAGAAAATTCAACTGCTCAAAACAATGTAGCTCTTGTAAACAATACAACAAGTAAAGCTTTTAACAAGTTGTTGGATGATTATAATGAAAAAAACTTTACATTTTTTCCTTTAAATGCAACTTTTGCAGGAGACAATAGGTATAACGATCAATTGCCAAATTACCTTTCAGGTGAATTTTCAACCCAACTAAAATCCTTTTATCAAAGTACAAAAGATAGTTTGGTAAAATTTAACAATGATAATTTATCAGAAACTGAAAAACTAAGTAAAGCTGTGTTGTTATGGGACTGTAACATCAATTTAGAAACTTTAACATTTAACCAAGACCTAACGCCTATCAACCAAATGTGGACTCAACAATTAATGTTTGGTCAATTGGCAAGTGGTGCTAGTGCTCAACCTTTTAAAACTGTTAAAGATTATAATAATTGGTTAAAAAGAGTAGATTATTATCTAGAATGGATGGCAAGTGCAGAAGAAAAAATGAGAGAAGGTATCAAACAAAAGCACGTTTTACCTAAATCATTGATTAAAAAAGTGATTCCGCAATTGGCATCATTAGCCCGTGGAAAAACCGAAGAACATTTATTTTTTCAGCCTGTAAAAAACTTTCCTGAAGATTTTTCTGAAAAAAATAAAGCCGAATTAACTATAGCTTTTACAACTATGGTTAAAGATAAAGTCATACCTGCTTATAAAAAATTGCACCAATTTATGAACACAACCTATAAATATTCTGGTAGGTATACAAGTGGAATTGAAGATACACCAAACGGAAAGGCCTATTATGCACATCAAATAAAAAAATATACTACCACTACGATGACGGCTGATGAAATCCATAACTTAGGATTAAGCGAAGTGGCTCGTATTCTATCAGAAATGGAAAAAGTAAAAGAACAAGTTGGTTTTACTGGTGATTTAAAAGCGTTTTTTAACCATGTAAGAAACAATAAAGAATTGATGCCTTTTACAGAACCTCAACAGGTAATTGACAATTTTAATGCAATTCACCAACGTATGAAACCTCAAATTAAAAAATTATTTGGTGTAACACCTAAAACACCTTTTGAAGTACGTAGAACAGAAACTTTTAGAGAAGCATCTGCAAGTGCCGAATACAATCAAGGGTCTTTAGACGGTACACGTCCTGGGGTTTTTTACACACCAATACCTGATGTTACTAAATACAATGTGTATTCAGATGAAGCTTTATTTTTACATGAAGCCATCCCTGGGCATCATTATCAAATTTCTTTAACTCAAGAAAATCAAAACTTACCTAAATTCCGTAAAACGTTATGGTACAGTGCTTATGGTGAAGGTTGGGCTTTATATACCGAATCTCTTGGAAAAGAATTAGGGCTATATACAAACCCTTACCAATATTTTGGGATGCTAAGCATGGAAATGCATAGAGCCATCAGGTTGGTAGTTGATACAGGGCTTCACAGTAAGGGTTGGACAAGAGAGCAAGCTATTCAATATTCATTGGATAATGAAGCTGAAGCTGAGGCAAGTATTATTTCTGAAATTGAGCGTTATATGGCAAACCCTGGGCAGGCATTGTCTTATAAAATAGGGCAATTAAAAATACGTGAATTGCGTGCCAAAGCAGAGAAGGCTTTGGGTAATAAATTTAATATTAAAGTATTTCATTATGAGGTTTTAGAAACTGGCTGTATACCACTGGCTTTATTAGAAGCTAAAATTGATAAGTGGATTGCTAGTAAG
>DOIV01000233.1 GCA_003511845.1 Flavobacteriaceae bacterium
AACAATTGTATAAACACATTACGTTTATAGTTATATATTTATTCACCCGTTGTGCATTAATTAATTTAATCTTTATACACTACACCACCTTTCATAACAAAACTCACCTTTTCTAAGGTATGAATATTTTTAGTAGGGTCATCATCTGTTGCAATGATATCAGCAAGCTTTCCTTCTTCAATACTGCCAATAGCATTATTTTTTAACACCTTAGCATTTACTGAAGTGGCAGATAGAATCGCTTTCATTGGTGGCATACCAGCTTCTACCATATAACCGAACTCTTTACCATTTTCGCCATGAGGAAAAACACCAGCATCTGTACCAAAAGCAATAGGTACGCCTTTTTTATAGGCTTCTCCAAAGGTTTTTTGAATTTTAGGACCAATAGCTAAAGCTTTAGGTACAACCAAAGCAGGATAAAATCCTTTGATGGCAGCTTTTTCAGCAACATACTTTCCTGCTGTAATTGTAGGTACATAATAGGTATCTTTTTCTTTCATTAAACCCATTATTTCATCAGTCATTAACGTGCCATGTTCTATAGTTGTAATACCAGCTAATACAGCACGTTTCATGCCTTCAGCACCATGAGCATGTGCAGCGGTAATCATTCCGTAATCATTAGCTGTTTTAATAATAGCTTTCAATTCTTCCATGGTGAATTGTGGGCCAGAACCATCCTTAGCAACACTTAATACACCGCCAGTAGCCGTAATTTTAATGACGTCTGCTCCGTTTTTATAACGTTGTCTCACTGCTTTTCTAGCATCAGCAGGACTATTGATAACACCTTCTTTTGGGCCCGGATTCCCTCTTAATTCTTTTCGTACTCCATTTGTAGGGTCAGCATGACCACCAGTTGTAGCAATAGCTTTCCCTGCGGTATAAATTCTAGGGCCAATAACAGTACCTTTATTGATGGCATTTCGTAATGAAATATTTACTCCAGATCCACCTAAATCTCTAACTGTAGTGAAACCAGCAAGTAAAGTTCTTTTAGCAAATACAGTAGATTTGAAAGCAACATCTGCATCAGCTAATCTAAAGCGATTTGTATAACTATGTGCATCATACTCTCCTTCAATATGTACATGCATATCAATTAGACCTGGCAATACCGTTTTATTTTTTAAATTGATAGTTTTATCTTGGTCAGAAGTTGCTTGAATAAACCCTTTTTTAACAGCAGTTATTTTTGAACCAGAAACAACAACAGTCATTTCTTTTAAAACTTTACCATTGTTGGTGTCAATTAATTTTCCGCAATGAATATAGGTGCTTTGTGCAAATAGAATACTAGTAAAAAAGATTGCGAAAGCGAAGAGTATTTTTTTCATATTAATGTAATTAGGTTTTTATTGTAAAATTTTTAGATGATAAATATAATCAAAAATATGACATTTGTAAAATACAAAATTAAGTTGCATTTTTGAGGATATTTTAATCATAACAAAACCTATGGAAGTTATTTCAAAAAAGCAGTTATTAAGCCCTTCAATTAAGTATGTAGGTAAAGGTGTTGAGTTTGCAATTATATATTTTAAAAATATTATTTTAACAATTCTTACTTTAGGTTTATATTATCCTTGGGCAAAAGTTGAAATTTTAAAATACCATTATCAATCTACGGCATTAGATGACTCTAGATTTTCATTTACTGGTACAGGAAAAGAAGTGTTTAGAGGTTTTATAAAAGTATATGTAATCCTTATTTTACTTTATGGGTTTCTATTTTACGCTTTACAAACTCAAAATAAGGCACTTATGTTTCCAGCGATAGCTGTGTTTTATTTATTTTTAATTTTGGTAATACCTTTTGCAATTCACGGAGCGGTAAGGTATCGTTCATCTAGAAGTTCTTGGAAAGGTATTCATTTTAAATATTTAGGTGATAGAGCTGAATTTTTCTGGTTGTATATAAAAGGAATTTTATTAACCCTAATTACCATAGGTATTTATGGAGCTTGGTTTCAAGTTGATATTCGTAAATACATTTTTAGCCATTTGCGTTTTGGTAATTTGTCTTTTGATTTTAGAGGTGATGGTGGAGGTTTATTTTGGATCAACCTAAAAATGATTTTATTACTGTATCCTACATTAGGTATTTATTCTTTCTGGTATTACAAAAATTTATGGAAATTTTATTCTGAAAACACTATAATTACACAAGACGGAAAAACAATCAATTTCAAATTAAAAATTGAAGCTGGTGATGTTTTTGAATTGGTAGTTGTAAACTTCTTTTTGATTTTATTTACATTGGGTATTGCAACGCCATGGGTAGCAGTTAGAACATTAAAGTTTTTCTTTCGGTTTTTAGAAATTGATGGAGAATTTGATACTGATTCAATTCAACAAGCAGAATATGATGATTATGATGATGCAGCAGGAGATGATGCTTTAGACTTTTTTGATATAGATTTATTATAATATGTCATTTGATGTTAATTATTTTGATGGGGAATCTTCAAGAACTCATAAAGCTACACTAAGTGTTAACTCTTTGGCTTTTACGATTTCATATACCAGTGTAAATAATATACATAAGATAGTCTCTTGGGAAATTCCTGCCATTAAAAAGTCAGGAATTTATACTAAAGATTTTATTTCTTTTACTTACGGTGATACTTTTCCATTTCAAAGGATTGAAAGTGCTGATAAAAACTTTATTGATTATATAAATAATAACGAACAGAAAAATCTAAATAACTCTTTAGATGTACTATTGCACAAATCTAAAAATCGTTCAATAGTATTCTTATTATTGACATTAATAACGGTTGGAGTTGCAACTTATTTTTATATAATACCTGCTGTAGCAACAGGGTTTGCAACAACATTAACAGAAAAAAATGTTATTGATTTTGGTGATTATGTTTTTAGAGTACTGTCCACAGATTTAGAAATAAACGAAGATGCTACAAAAAGTCTACAAGAATTTGCAGATGAAATGACTGTTGACAGCACATTTCCATTAAAGTTATATGTTGTTGAAAGTGACGAAATGAATGCTTTTGCATTATCAGGTGGTAAGATTATAGTATTTTCATCTTTGTTAGAAAAAATTGAAACGGAATCTCAGCTAGCAGCATTAATAGGTCATGAAATCTCTCATATAGAAAACAGGCATGTACTTAAAAATATAGCAAGAAACTTCTCAGGAGCTATTTTTGTATCGGTTTTATTTGGAGATATTAATGGAGCAACTGCTGTTTTGATGGATAATGCACATATGTTTAGTCAACTGTCTTATACACGAGATTTAGAAAAAGAAGCTGATATTTTTGGTTTAGATATTATGAGAAATAGTAATGTTGATTTACACGGAATGCCTGAATTATTTGAAATTTTACAAGAAGAGACGATGATTGACGTTCCTACATATTTAAGTAATCATCCGATGTTGAAGGATAGAATTGAATACACTGAAAAGATTGCAAATGAACA
>DOIV01000257.1 GCA_003511845.1 Flavobacteriaceae bacterium
TATATTTATAATTTTTTCAACAAAAAAAATATTTCAGGTATTGTCTTTAATACTAATGATGGCGTTCAAATTTTTATTAATTGTGAAGAAAGTAAAATAATATCTCTCTTAGATAATTTGGTCTTAAATAAACCGAAAATCGCAAAAATTAAAACATGTATTCATAAAATTACAGAAAATAAAATATTTAATGGTTTTGAAATTATTGAAAGTAATTCAGATAATAAACCTAGCCTATTATTGACACCAGATTTTGGAATATGTGAGCAATGTAATAAAGAATTATTGCAAATAGAAAATAAAAGATATCAATACCCTTTCACTACGTGTACTAATTGTGGCCCAAGATTATCCATTGTTACAGATTTACCATACGATAGAAAAAATACGACTATGAATAATTTTTCAATGTGTTCAAGTTGTAAAGATGAATATGATAACCCAAATAATAGAAGATTTCATTCTCAAACAAACTCATGTCCTAATTGTAAAATTCAACTAGCCTTATTTGAAAATGGAAAATGGCAAAATGATTATAAAAATTATGATTATATAATTGAACAATGGTGTAAAGGTAAAATCATTGCAATAAAAGGACTTGGAGGTTTTCTATTAACTTGTGATGCAAATAATTCTGAAACAATCAAAAGATTAAGAATACTTAAAAACAGACCTTCAAAACCATTCGCTTTAATGTATCATGATGTTTATGAACTAGCCGAAGATGTAGAAATGGGTATTGGAGAAAAATTAGAAATTGAAGAATTATATGCTCCAATTGTACTACTTACCATTAAAAAAGAAATGGATCGTTGGACAAAATTAGCAGTTAATGATATTGCTCCAAACTTAAATTCGGTAGGTGTAATGTTACCAAATACCCCATTATTTAAAATATTATTAGATAAATATAAAAAACCAATTATTGCTACAAGTGCTAATTTATCAGGTGAGCCAATAATTTTTGATGAAGAGAAATCCTTAAATGATTTGACCGCATTATCCGATTTAATTTTATCAAATAATAGAAAAATTACCATACCTCAAGATGATAGTGTCGTAAAGCTAAGCTCCATTAAATTCTATAAAACTATTTTCAGACGCTCTAGAGGTTTAGCACCATCATACTTAAATACAAATTTAAAGCTGCCAAAAACTTCAATACTAGGTTTAGGAGCCATGTTGAAAAGTACATTTACAATATTGAATAATAAAAAAATACATGTAAGTCAGTATATTGGCAATACAGCAGATTACCAAACTCAAGAAAATTTTAAAAATACATTAAACACATATCAAAAATTATTAAAGCCAAATTTTGATGTAATTTTAACCGATAAACACTCTGGTTACTTTACAAATATTTACGGTAAAGAATTAGCGGAAGAAAAAGGAATAGAAATTGTAGAGGTGCAACATCATAAAGCACATTTATTTGCTGTTTTAGGTGAAAACAACCTCTTAGAAACTGACGAGAATATTTTAGGCATAATTTGGGACGGAACAGGTCTTGGAGATGATGGAAATATTTGGGGCGGAGAATTTTTTTTGTATAATAATGGTACAACTAATAGAGTTCATCATTTAGATGAATTTCCATTTATAGTAGGTGATAAATTACCAAAAGAACCAAGAATTTCGGCATTTGTGATTGCTGCTGAAATTGAAAATAAGAAACGGATAAAATCCAAATTCTCAAAAACGGAATGGAATGTATATAAAAAATTATTAAAGTCAAGTACATTAAAAAGTACAAGTATCGGTAGATTATTTGATGCTGCTGCTTCAATAATTTTAGGGATAGACAAACAAACTTATGAAGGAGAAGCTGCAATGCAATTAGAAAGTGCAGCACACCGTTACTTTAGAAAAAACAATTTTACTAAATATTATTCTTATTTAAACGGTTTTGATGAAGTACCTGTAAAATTCACAGTGTTTTTATTACAAAATATTATTATTGATTTAAATAAAGAATTTAATCCTGATTTTATCGCAGCAAAATTTCATATTACGTTAGCCCATTATATGTCAATTATTGCAAATGAACAGGCTAGAAAAAATCATTTAACAAAAGTAGTGTTTAGTGGCGGAGTCTTCCAAAATCAATGGTTAAAAGAATTAATATTATCGTTTATGCAAAATGATTTTGAATTGTTTTTTCATAACGAATTATCACCAAATGACGAAAACATTTCATTTGGACAATTAATGTACTATATTTACAGCAAATAAAAATAATTATGAGCGGATTAAAAAAGTTTTTAGATAAAAGAGCAAAAGGTTTAGCGAAAGAAGAGGCGTTAAAAAACGGAGAAGAATTAATTCCGACAAAAACGGAATACAAAACTATTTTAGACCATGATTTAGGCTATGTGATAGAAGAAAATGAAGTTGAAATTGAAGAAGAGTCTATAGATTTGACCGATGATGAATTTTGGGATATATCAAATGAATTTAATAAAGAAATGAAAATTTCAAAAGATGATCCTAGTAGTGTTTTGCAAAAAATATTAGAAAGATATACTTCTTTAAAAATTGAGCAATTTGCAAAAAGATATCAAGAATTAAATAGTTAAAAAATAATTTTGTCTTTTTTACTATTCTAATTATTACTACAAAACGACAAGGCAAAACTCATGTTTTTTTATACAAAAATAGCTGCTGGCTGTCATTTATACGCAGGTAGGAATAACGTATGTAAATGAAAATAAATTTTGATATTTTTTCTGATTATTAAAACTTAGGATTACAAACTCTTTGTGTGATTGAGTTACCACGCAGGAATAACATGAAAAAATATGAGTTTACTCTTTATAAATTTATTTTAATATTTTCTTTTCGTATTTTTTAATAGCCCAAGAAACACTTAAGTACAAAGTAAGAATTGTAACAGGCCAAGATATAATATGCATTATTGTATATAACATAATTTTATTTTTAATATTTAACTTCTTCTTTTTCCATTTTTTCAACAGATACCTTATCTTTATCCATTACTCTCCATGCCCAAATAATATA
>DOIV01000085.1:0-476 GCA_003511845.1 Flavobacteriaceae bacterium
AACGTAAAAAAAGAACATATTGATACTTTTATTAATGCATTAAAAGAACTTTTAAACTGATGAATACGCTACTTACTTCGGAACAACGAAACAATGTTTTGGTTACCATGGCACAATTAATTGCAGATGAAAAGGCAAGTATTTTAAGTGCAAATAAAATGGATATGGATGCTTATGATGGAAGTGATCTAGCGATGTATGACCGTTTAAGAGTAGATGACGCTAAAATTGACGGAATGATGTTGTCTTTAGAACAATTGGTGGCTGATTCTGATCCGATAGGAAAAGAATTGTATCATTTTACGCATGATAACGGAATGGAGATCGTAAATAAAACAGCACCGTTTGGTGCGGTTTTAATTATTTATGAATCTAGACCTGACGTAACCGTAGAAGCAGCAGGGATCGCATTTAAATCGGGTAATAAAATCTTGTTAAAAGGCGGAAAAGAATCCTTAAATTCAAATTTAAAAATT
>DOIV01000085.1:847-9166 GCA_003511845.1 Flavobacteriaceae bacterium
TATCTAAACTTTAGCAGAACAGAAACACAACAATTTTTAGAAAATCCAACACAAAAAGTAGATTTAATTGTGCCTCGTGGTGGAGAAAAATTAATTGCTTTTGTAAAACAAAATGCACAATGCCCTGTAATTGTTAGTGGTAGAGGAAATAATTTTATTTATGTGGATACTGAAGCGGATTTAGATCTGGCTTTGGATGTTATTATCAATGGAAAGGATAAAATATCTGCCTGTAATGCGGTCGATAAAATTCTGATAAACTCTAATTTAGATAATAAAGAAGTTTTTATAAAAAAATTGATTGTTAAACTATTGGAATCAAAAATTGAAATTTTCGGAGATGCTACTTTAGCCAGTTATAATAATGTAAAAGCTTATGAGTCTGATGCTATTTGGTATAAAGAATTTTTAGATTATAAAATTGTCATTGGTAGTGTTGATTCAACCCAAGAAGCTATTGAGAAAATAAATAAATATAGTGGAGGGCATTCAGCATCTATCATCACTAAAAATGATGAAACAGCAACTGTTTTTATGGAAAATGTAGATTCAGCTGCAGTGTATCAAAATGCATCTACCCGTTTTACTGATGGAGGGCAATTTGGTTTAGGTGGCGAATTGGCAATTAGTACAGATAAGTTACATCATAGAGGGCCGATGGGTTTACATCATTTGGTAACTAATAAATGGTATATAAAAGGCAATGGGCAAATCAGATAAAAAAAGAATTTTACTTAAAATTGGATCGAATGTTCTAACTGAAGAAAGCAATTCAATATCCAAAAATAAAATCAGGAATATTGCTCGTCAAATTTCAACGTTAAAAGATAAATTTGAATTTGTAATTGTGAGTTCTGGAGCTATTGCAGCAGCTAAAGAATTGGTAACTTTAGAAGGGAAAGATGTCACGGTAAAACAAGCATTGGCATCTATAGGGCAACCTTATTTGATGCATATATATCAAGAGATTTTTAAAGAAATGGGCTTGTTGACATCGCAATGTTTACTTTCGTATTCCGATTTTGAAAAAGAACAATCAAAAGAAAATATTGTAAATACCATAAATGTGCTGATTGAAAATAATTACATTCCCATTATCAATGAAAATGATACTGTTGCTACCGATGAAATTAAATTTGGTGATAATGATAAATTAGGAGCTTTGACAGCATCACTTTTAAATGCAGATGTATTTATTATTGCATCGAATACCAATGGTATTTATACTAAAGCATCTATTCAACAAAATAATCCAGAAACAATTAAAGAGGTGTCAGACATTCAATCGTTAGAGAAAGAAATAGAAAATTTTAAATCGACACATGGTACTGGAGGAATGGTAACGAAAATTGAAGCGGTAACGATTACTCAAAAAGCAGGTATAGAAACATGGATTGTTAATGGGCTAGCTGATAATTTTATTACAGATGCGATATCCAATACTTCAGATTTCACAAAAATTATAATAGCATAAATAGATGAAACATTATACTCATATAAACGATCTTAAAAGCTTGCAAACTACAGTTCAAGAAGCTGTTAATTTGAAGGAAAACCCCTTGCAATTTGAACAATTAGGAAAAGGTAAAACCATTTGTTTATTGTTTTTTAATAATAGTTTACGTACCCGATTAAGCACTCAAAAAGCAGCTCAAAACTTAGGAATGCATACCATTGTTATGAATTTTGGTAGTGAAGGTTGGCAATTAGAATATGAAGATGGTGTTGTTATGGATCAAGGTAAAGCAGAACATATAAAAGAAGCAGCAAAAGTAATTTCTCAATATTGTGATATTGTAGCCATTAGAGCCTTTGCTTCTTTAGAAAATAAAGAAAAAGACCAACAAGAACAAGTGCTAACTAATTTTATAAAATATGCAGACGTTCCTGTAGTAAATATGGAAAGCTCCGTTGGGCATCCTTTGCAAGCGTTGGCAGATGCCATTACTTTAGCAGAACACCTGCCTGCCAGCAAGGCAGGTAAAACAGCTCACAGACCAAAAATTGTATTGTCTTGGGCTCCGCATCCCAAGGCATTACCACACGCTGTTGCAAATTCTTTTGTTGAAATGATGCAGTTACAAGATGCAGAGTTTGTAATTACGCATCCTAAAGGCTATGAATTAGATATTGAAATTACAGAAGACACGACCATAGAGTACAATCAAGAAAAGGCTTTTGAAAATGCCGATTTTATTTACACCAAAAACTGGTCTTCCTTTGCGGATTATGGCAAAGTTTTATCACAAGATAAAAATTGGATGATTACTCAAAATAAAATGAAGTTGACAAATAATGCTAAATTTATGCATTGTTTACCTGTACGTAGAAATGTAGTGGTTGAAGATGCTGTTTTAGATAGTGAAAATTCATTGGTAATACAGCAAGCGAATAATAGAACTTATGCAGCTCAGGTTGTGCTAAAAAAAATATTAGAATCATAAATCATTTAGATTGTCCCCTTAAGGGTTAATGAGAATCAAAATGTATTTTGGTTTGAAATTACAAAGCAAAGATTTTAGGGATTTTGAAAGTATTAAGTTAGGAACTGTAAAAATTTAAAAGACACTGAAATAAATTCAGCGTAAGATTATGAAAGAAAAACTAAACATCATAAAAATAGGAGGAAATGTAATTAACGATAGTTCTGAATTAGCTTCTTTTTTAAAAGATTTTGCTTCTGTCAAAGGACTTAAAATTCTAGTCCATGGTGGTGGAAAAAAAGCAACTGAACTGGCAACTAAATTACAATTAGAACCCAAAATGATTGAAGGTAGGCGTGTTACTGATACTGCAAATTTAGAGGTGGTAACTATGGTCTATGCAGGGTTGTTAAATAAAAACATTGTGGCAAGCTTACAGAGAAATAACTGTAATGCACTCGGACTGTCAGGAGCAGACGGAAATGTAATCAAGGCTCATAAACGCATTGTCGCAGCTATTGATTATGGTTTTGCTGGTGATATTGATAGCGTTGATAACAATATTATTACATCGTTTTTAAATGTAAAATTAATACCTGTTTTTTGTGCGATTACGCATGATACTAACGGACAGTTACTCAATACTAATGCAGATACTATTGCCTCAGAAGTGGCAGCAGCCATGTCTAATAATTATGATGTAGTATTAACCTATTGCTTTGAAAAAAATGGTGTATTGAAAGATGTTGATGATAATAATTCAGTGATAGAAAATATCAATTCAGAAACGTACAAACAGTTGAAAAAAGAAAATGTTATTTTTGAAGGAATGCTTCCTAAGTTAGACAATTGCTTCAATGCATTACAAAAAGGGGTTTCAAAAATTGTGATTGGGAATCCAACAGTAATTTTAAATAAAAATCAAAAATATACAAGCTTAAAACTTTAAAAATCTGATAGAAATTAGCGTATAATTTTAAAGAAAAAATTTATTTTTAAAATATTGTAAAAAAAGCCACAGTGTGGCGTAATACTTATAAACCTGTCCTGTAAGGGCAGGAGTAAAAGAAAATGATGAATTTAGTTTGGCGGAATTTTTGCCTTGAAAAGCAAAAATTGTGACAAAATAAGAAACAAAACGTATGAATAAATTAACAAAAGAAGCCATTGAGCTTTTAAAGCAATTAATTTCAAAGCAATCTTTTTCATCTGAAGAAGATGAAACAGCATTGTTAATTAAGCAATGGTTTTCTACACATGATATTAAATTTGAAAGTCAGAATCACAATATTTGGGCAAAAAACAAACATTTTGACGCTTCAAAACCAACTATTTTACTCAATTCACATCACGATACGGTAAAACCAAATAAGGCGTATACAAGAGATCCGTTTAAACCAGAAGTAATTGATGGAAAATTATACGGTTTGGGTAGTAATGATGCAGGAGGTTGTTTGGTGTCTTTAATGGCATTGTTTGCTTATTTTTATGAACAAGAAAACTTAAACTATAATTTGGTAATTGTGGCTTCGGCTGAAGAAGAAAGTTCAGGGCAAAACGGACTCAATTCCATGCTTTCGGTAATTCCTAATATTGATGTTGCCATTGTTGGAGAACCCACGTTGATGCAATTGGCAGTTGCTGAAAAAGGGTTGCTAGTTCTAGATTGTACAGCTCATGGTAAGGCTGGGCATGCGGCACATGGTTTGGGCGATAATTCAATTTATAAAGCAATGGAAGCCATAGAGTGGTTTCGTACTTTTAAATTCCCTAAAGTATCAGATACCTTAGGTGAAATTAAAATGACAGTTACACAGGTGAATGCAGGTACGCAACATAATGTGATTCCTGCTGAATGTAGTTTTGTAGTAGATATCCGTATAACGGATGCTTATACAAATGCAGAAGTATTAGCAATTGTTAAAGAAAATGTGTATGTTGAGGTCAAAGAACGCTCATTACGATTGAATTCATCATCAATACCAGTTGAGCATCCTTTAGTAAAAGCAGGAGTTTCATTAGGTAGAGAAACTTACGGTTCACCAACATTATCAGATCAAGCAGCGTTGAGTTGTCCATCCTTAAAATTAGGGCCAGGCGATTCTCACCGATCACATACCGCAGATGAATTTATTTATGTCAATGAAATTGAAGAAGGGATTGAAATTTATGTAGATTTGTTAAATCGGGTAATCGTTTAGGCGACTTAACAATTAAAAAAAACCACTATGAATTCCCCTCTTGAGAGGGGTTAGGGGTGTGTTGCTTTAAAACAAATAAACAGTTAAACAAATAAACTATTAAACACCAATAAAATGAAACTCTGGGACAAAGGCTTTAGCACAGATAAAAAAATAGACATATTCACTGTTGGTAACGATAGAGAATTAGATTTGATACTCGCAAAATACGATGTATTGGGTTCTATTGCACATGCAAAAATGTTGCATAAAATGGAAATTCTATCTGATAAAGAGATTGAGACTGTAGTGGCAAAACTCAATCAAATTTTACACGATATTGCAAATGGAAACTTTACTATAGAAGATACTTTTGAAGATGTACATTCAAAAATTGAGTTTCTGTTGACTGAAGCTTTGGGCGATACAGGTAAAAAAATTCATACGGCTCGTTCTAGAAACGATCAGGTATTGGTAGATGTACATTTGTATTTAAAAGATGAAATTACCGAGATAAAACAACAAATAAAAGCCTTGTTTGATGTGTTAATCGCTAAAGCGGATGAGCATAAAAACGTGCTATTACCAGGGTATACGCATTTACAAGTAGCGATGCCATCTTCTTTCGGATTGTGGTTTTCAAGTTATGCCGAAAGCCTGATAGATGATATCTATATGTTAAATGCAGCTTATAAAATTTCAGATCAGAATCCGCTAGGCTCTGCCGCAGGTTATGGCAGTTCTTTTGCTATTGATAGAGAAATGACAACAGAATTATTAGGTTTTGAAACCTTAAAATACAATGTAGTTGCCGCACAAATGAGCAGAGGAAAAACTGAAAAAGCATTGGCTTTTGGGATGAGTGCTGTTGCAGGAACCTTATCAAAATTTGCTATGGATATCTGCCTGTATATGAGTCAGAATTTTAATTTCGTTTCCTTTCCAGATGAACTAACTACAGGTTCGAGTATTATGCCACATAAAAAGAATCCTGATGTATTCGAATTGATTCGAGGTAAATGCAATGCTATTCAGGCTTTGCCTTATGAATTGACTTTGCTTACTAATAATTTACCAAGCGGCTATCAACGTGATTTACAATTGTTAAAAGCATCTTTATTACCTGCCATTCAAACCTTAAAATCATGTTTAGAATTGTTGTTGTTTTCCATTAAAAACGTGCAAGTAAATAAGACTATTTTAGAAGATCCTAAATACGATTACCTCTTTACGGTAGAAGAAGTAAATAAATTGGTGCAAGACGGTGTTGCTTTTAGAGATGCTTATAAAATTGTAGGAGCAAAGGTTGAAAAAGGAGAGTTTAAGCCTCATAAAGAAGTGAATCATACACATATTGGTAGTATTGGTAATTTGTGTTTGGAAGAGATTAAGGATAAGATGGAAAAGGCTTTGTAGCTCTCCATATAATAGAAATAATGAGAGTTTGATTTTATGTCAAAATATATGCCAATTCAGGATTGTATTAGTCTAATTATTTTGCCATTGTTTTCACAAACTCATATATAAAAAAGAAGTAATGAAATTGAAAAATCGTTGGTTTATAGTTCTTTCAGCAATAGGAATTCATATTTCTATAGGATCTGTGTATGCCTATTCAGTTATGGCAAATCCTGTAAAAGATATTTTAGGAGTTGATAGAAGTAGTGTTAATTGGGCATTTAAATTAGCGATATTATCGTTGGGTATTTCAGCTGCATTTTTAGGAAAATGGGTTGAAAAAGTAGGGCCTAGAAAAAGCGGTATTACTGCTGGAATTCTTTATGGAACAGGTATTTTAGGCTGTGGGCTTTCTATTTATACACAATCTCTAATGCTTTTCTATTTGTTTTACGGAATTATTGGAGGAATTGGTTTAGGTATAGGATATATTACTCCGGTAAGCACTCTTGTAAGGTGGTTTCCAGATAAAAAAGGATTAGCTACAGGTATGGCAATTATGGGTTTTGGTTTTTCGGCATTAATTTTTGGACCTCTGATGCAGGTGCTTTTTGAAAGTATAGGAGTAGTAAATTCTTTTTATGTTTTAGGAACTATTTATATAGTATTGATAATAGTATCATCTTTATATATTGAGAAACCTCCAGAAGGATATATTCCAGAAGGATATAAAGAAAAAATCACCAAAAAAACTATAAACAGTTCTTATGCTGATATAACCGCTAATCAGGCATTTAAAACAAAGCGATTTTATTATATTTTAATCATGATGTTTATTAACATTTCGTGTGGTATTGCCATAATAGCCTCGGCTAGTCCAATGATGCAAGAAAAATTAAATTACACAGCAATACAAGCAGCTGCAATTGTAGGGTTTATAGGTGTATTTAATGGCTTAGGGCGAATTTTCTGGTCAAGTTTATCTGATTATTTAGGAAGGGTAAATGTGTATATTTTTTTCTTTGTTTTCCAAACAATTGCATTTTTCTTTTTACCTAAACTGTCAACTGAAATTTTATTTCTATTGACATTATTTACTATATTAACTATGTATGGAGGAGGTTTTGCTTTGTTGCCAGCATTTCTTGGTGATATTTTTGGAACAAAACAATTAGGAGCAATTCACGGTATGATATTAATTGCGTGGGGAGTTGCAGGAGTTGTAGGGCCTACTATTTATGAGGTTTTAATGAAAAAAACGGGGTCATTAGACGATACGCTAATGGTGTTTTCAGGATTATTTATTATTGCATTGATAACTTCTGTATTGATGAAATTATCTATAAAAAGAGATGCTAAAAAATTTACATAATATAGCAGGTTTGAGAAAATTATTTATTAATATCTAGAATGGTTAAAACACATATTTTAGCTTGTTAATTTTAGTTTTGTATCTTTGAAAAACAAATCTTAAGTTATGAAAATTAAAATCCTTTTTATCAGTTTAGCTTTTCTTTTTATCCAACAGGCACAATCGCAAGAATCTACGAAAGCTATTTTAGATCAAGCGTATAATCAAGCAAAAATCGAAAACAAGAATGTGTTTGTACTATTTACTGCCTCTTGGTGTGGTTGGTGTAAAAAGTTGGATGCCAACATGAATGAAGCAGCTACTAAAAATTTATTTGATGATAATTTTGTAGTAGTTCATTTAGACGTATTAGAAAGAGGAGCTAAGAAAAGTTTAGAAACTCCAGGTGGTGTAGAATTCTTAAAAAAACATAATGCCGAAAAATCAGGATTACCATTTTTTCTTATTTTTGATGCTTATGGAAAAAAACTAGCTGATTCTAATAATGCAAAAGGTCAGAATATAGGTTGTCCAGCAACCGCAGAAGAAGTAGCTGTATTTACTGGAATATTAAAAAAAACCTCTACCTTGTTAGGTGATGAGTTGGCTGTAATCGCAGAGGTGTTTCAAGAGAAAAAATCTAACTAATTTAAATATTAAACCTAAAAAATAATGAAAAAAGCTATTTTATTTTTTTGCTTGCTTTTACTATCAATAGGTGCTTTTGCACAGGCTCCTACAGCAGGTGAGTTGATTCAAATTCATTCAGTATCGACAGCTGAAATGACAGCTATTACAAGTCCAGTAACAGGAAGTGTAGTATATAATACAGACGACAATATGATGGAACTGATTGGTTAGAAATTGTTGTAGTAAAGCCTACAGTTAAAGCTTTAACAAGCAACTACACATTAACAGCTTTTGATAACGGAAAAGTTTTAACAATGAACAGTTCATCAGCTATGAC
>DOIV01000085.1:9559-10074 GCA_003511845.1 Flavobacteriaceae bacterium
AAGTGGTGAAATTACTATTGTAGGAAGTGGTACTACTGTCAAAAATAGACTATTGCGTTTTAAAACAGCAGGTTTAGATGCGGGTGTTGGTGTTATTTGTACAGCAGCAAATATTTTTTATGTAACAGGAGATTTGAAAAAATGAGACTAAATTTTTTTTTATTTTTTGTAATGACATGGTCTTTTTGTACGGGGCAAATTGCTCAGTACAATCATTTCCCAACGATGAAACCTTCTCATATTCTTGATGAGAAACTAGATGATATTAGTTTTGCAATGTCTTTTAGAATATTAGAGTCTGACTATGAAGGTCCTTTAGTGAGATTGCGAAGAGCCAGTGATAATGCAGAATTAGATTTCTACCATGCCGATAATGATATTGTAGATGTTGACGCTATCAATACATGGCGTGCTGGAGCTAATGTATATGTTGTTGTTTGGTATGATCAGAGCAGTTTAGGTAGAAATGCAATTCAACCAACACAAAATAGACAGCCAAGATTTTTCCCTAATGC
>DOIV01000286.1 GCA_003511845.1 Flavobacteriaceae bacterium
CCAATCCTTTTTGGAGCTGTTCATTAATTCCTAAATTGGAAAAACCTTTTGACATAAATAATATTTTTAGCAAAGGTAAGGATACTGTTTTCTAGAATTAAACAAATAGTTGTAATAATATTTTATCCTTTTTAACCGAGGCTAATATTCTTTAAATAAAACTGATCTTCAGGTTACCTAAAGTTTCTAATTACATCCATTTCTTTAGGTGAAATTTAATGTATAAAAAACCCTTTTCGTCATATTTTTTTGTTGTATTGACGAGTAATTCTTATAAGCCAGATCAGCCTAATCAAAAATTATAGGCAATTTTATTTGTGATCTATATTTTGATGAATGATGTATTTTATTATGAGCAATAACACCTTCTTTTTCATCATAATTATTACCACCAGTGTTTAAGTTTCGTGCAAAACGAGGAAAATTACTGCTAGAAATTTCTATACGGATACGATGCCCTTTTTTAAAGTAATTGCTAGTAGACATAGGCGTTAAATCAACCTTGTAAACCTTCCCCTTTTTCATAAACACCTCTTTATCAAAACCTTCACGGTATCTAACACGTTGTATGGTTTCGTCTAAATTATACGCTCTCCCATCAGGATATACATCAATAATTTTAATGGTAAGGTCAGTATCTTTTACATCAGAAGAGACATAAAGTGTTGATTCTATAAAACCCGAAACTTCTACGCCTTTCTTCAAAACATCGGTAGTATACACCAAAATATCATCTCTTTTTTCCATTTTTTGTTGATCAAAAGAGCCTCCTTTTATCGCATTTCCTGTACAGCATACATTTCCTCCATAAGAAGGCACAGGTTTCATTGGGTCATAAACAAATTCATCTGGTTGATCTCTTTTAACTTTTTTGGTTGATAATCTTCCATCACCATTTAAACTATTCGATTTACCATTACTATTCAGGTAATAGGTAACCAGTTTAGCTTCTTTGGGAGGCCATGTTTCTGAAGATTTCCACTTATTAATTCCCATAGTATAATACTGTACTCTAGGTGTTTTTTCTTTAAAATTATTTGCTTCTCCTTTTAGCCAAAAATCAAACCATGCATAAATTTGTTCCTCGTAATTAAGTCGTGCATCACCCACACTACGTTCGCCAACAATGGTGTTTTCAGTAGCCCTTGTATAACCACAATGTAAAGTTGGTGCAATAACTAAATATTGATTGTCTCTAATTGCTGCATCTTTTGAATTATTTCTCACATGATTGAATAATGCCAAATTTGGAGTTATAGAAACATCATACCAAGAAGCAAACCAAAAACTAGGCACTCCTATTTCCATATTATCATGATAAATACCACCTTTAAACCAAGCTTCATCATTTGGCTTACGACGAATCATTTTATCGAAAATTTCATGTTTTCCGTTTATATTCTTTAAAATATCTTGAATTGGTAAATGCTTTAATGCTTCAGCCATATCTACTGGTGGGTTTTCTGGAGCTAAATCATAGAATCTAGAAATTCTAATTAAATCTTCTTGTGTTGCTCCTGCGGGAATTCTAGGTTTGAATTTATCTTGTTCAACACCATATAACCAAGAAAAAAATAGCATTTGTTCAACTCCACCACGATACCAGTTACCCTGCTCATTAATATCGCCAATTCTGCCAACTCCAGCACCATACCCTTGCGGAACCATTGCAGCATGAGATGGATGGTCTAAAGCTGCAACCGCCATTTGCCATTCAGCTGTAGATGAGCAACCTAAAGTTCCTATTTTACCATTAGACCAATCTTGATTCTTCATCCAAGTAAAAGCATCATAACCATCAGTTAATGGTATTCCAAGAATATCCCATTCTCCTTCAGAAAAATAACGCCCTCTTTCATTTTGAACCACATATGCATATCCTCTTTTTACAGCTTCATAGGCTCGTTTTGCTGTACCTGTTTTTTGTTTTCCGTCTCCCCAAGAATTAAAATTATAAGGAGTTCTCGAAAATATAATCGGAACTTTTTTATCGGTTTTTGGGCGGTAAATATCTGTTGCCAAACGAATACCATCTCGCATAGGCATCATTATTTTTTGATCTACAATAGCAATTTCATTTAATTTTTCAAGAATTTCGTTTTGTGCTTTGAGATTACTTGCGATAAGACAAGTAAATATACCGAATATTAAAATAACTTGTTTTTTCATTAGGATACTTATTTTTAATTAATCGACTTTAAAAGTAATAAAAAATATTTAATGAATTTCTAACTTATAGCCAACTCCATGTACATTGGTTAATTTTATTGAATCATCTTCTTTTAGTTTTTTCCTAAGTTTAGAAATATAGGTATCTAAACTTCTTCCAACAAATACTCCATGGTCTTCCCAAACTCTTTTCATCAACTCATCTCGTTTGATAACTTGATTCGGTTTGGCAATAAATATAGTTAACAATTCACATTCTTTTTTAGAAAGGCTTATTTCAACGGCTTCTTTTACTAATTTATTTTGTTCTGGATAAAACTTAAAACTTCCTAACAATGTGTGGTTTTCGTCTTGTCTTTTATAATTAATAGCTTCATGCTTCTTATAAAAAAAGAATTGAAATAATAGGTAAGCAATAATAGGTATACCATATAAAAGTATCTTATTATTAAAAAATGTTTGTACTTCAATAAATGTTACTTTAATTTTATAACAATTTTCTGGTAAAAAACGTCCCCTACAGGGAATAATATTTTTTTCTTTCTTAAGCTTAATTTTATAACTATAAGCAATTTCTTTATCTGAACATTGAATAACTTCTACAAGATAATGCATAGATAATGATGATTTTTCAAAGCTATTCTTTACTATATTAACCAAATTACTAGGTTCAAAAGAAAGTTTATTTTGAAAAGAGATTAAAAATTTATCCTTTTCAATTTCAATTATTGGCAAAACCAAAGATGTTGAATCTTGATTGGAAAGTAATAATTGATGTCCTACATCACGTAAAGAAATTTTTACACGCTCAGAAAAATACTCACCTTTTTCTTTAGGGTCTGAAAGTATCCACACAGAAAATAAAGCAATAACTAG
>DOIV01000134.1 GCA_003511845.1 Flavobacteriaceae bacterium
TATATGGTGTATACTGCTTTTACCTTTAAAAATGCATTTCAATATAGAGAAAATGACGTGTATTGGTGTACTGCTGATATCGGTTGGATTACTGGGCATAGTTATATTGTTTATGGTCCACTAGCTAATGGAGCAACTTCTGTAATGTTTGAAGGCGTACCTAATTATCCTGATTGGGGACGATTTTGGGAAATTATTGAAAAACATAAAGTAAGTCAATTTTATACAGCTCCAACTGCTATTAGAGCTTTAGCAAAAGAGAAATTAGATTATGTAGAAAAATACGATTTATCATCCTTAAAAGTATTAGGGTCAGTAGGCGAACCAATTAATGAAGAAGCTTGGCATTGGTATAATGATAATATAGGTAAAAAGAAAAGCCCAATTATTGATACTTGGTGGCAAACAGAAACTGGCGGAATTATGATTTCTCCGATTCCGTATGCAACACCTACAAAACCAACTTATGCTACCTTGCCGTTTCCTGGTATACAACCTACTTTAATGGATGAAAATGGTAAAGAAATAAAAGGCAATCAAGTAGACGGACGACTTTGTATAAAATTTCCTTGGCCCTCTATAGCAAGAACTATTTGGGGAAATCATGAACGATACAAAGACACTTATTTTTCAGCATATAAAAACATGTATTTTACTGGCGATGGTGCTTTACGTGATGAAGTAGGCTATTATAGAATTACAGGTAGAGTTGATGATGTAATTATAGTTTCTGGACATAATTTAGGTACTGCTCCTATTGAAGATGCTGTTAATGAGCATCCTGCTGTAGCTGAATCAGCCATTGTAGGTTTCCCTCATGACATTAAAGGAAATGCTCTTTACGGATATGTAATCTTAAAAGAAACTGGTGAAGGAAGAGATCATAATAACCTACGTAAAGAAATCAATCAGATTATTACAGAGCATATTGGTCCGATAGCAAAACTCGATAAAATTCAATTTACTAGTGGATTACCAAAAACACGTTCTGGTAAAATTATGCGTAGAATTTTACGTAAAATTGCAAGTAAAGACACTAGTAATTTGGGAGACACTTCTACGTTATTAAATCCAGAAGTAGTGCAAGAAATTATGGATAATGTATTGTAATTTTTTAGTTAAAAACAAGCTTTATTTTTAAGCAACAAAGAACAAATCCATACATTTAGCTGATTATTAACCGCTTATGTTAATTGGATTTTGTACCTTGCCATTATGATAGCTCTAGACAAAATTGAAAATCAAAAATTTATACAAGAATCCGTATCTTATATTCAGAATTTAGGTTATGAAAATATCAAAGCAGATATTGATGGTTATGACACCCCTAAAGCTTATCATAGAAAAGGGACTGACTTTACAATCATACCAGATATTGTAGCCGAAAAAGCAGGAAGAAAGCATTATTTTGAAATCAGCTTAAAGTCTGAAAAACCAAATTTGTTAAAATCTAAATGGCGATTTTTAGATGTATTGACTCGAATGAAAGACAATCGCTTTAAGATTATTACCTACCGTGGACATTATAAATTCACTCAAGATATGCTTGAAGACATCAATCTGGTTAAAGATGTTATAAAACTATAAGTCATTTCTATTGTTTTTTAAAATTCATTTTCAACAGTTCATTTTGCTCTTGTAATAATTCGGTTAAATCTGTTAACAATTGAATATCTTTTGGTGTTTCTACTGTAGTATCTGTTGTGTCTTGAGCTTTATTACGCAACCTGTTCATAAATTTTACCACAATAAAAATAGTAAAACCAATAATCATAAAGTCTAAAAAAGCTTGACTTAGTGCTCCATACCCTATAGCAATCTCTTCTGTAATTATTGCTCCAGAATTGTCCAACAATCCATCACGAAGGATGATTTTTTTATTTTGAAAATTTGTACCATTGGTCAATAAAGATAAAGGGGGCATCATCACCTTTTTTACCAATACATCAATCACTTTATTAAAGGAAGCTCCAATAATAACACCGATGGCCATATCCATCATATTGCCTTTAACGGCAAACTCTTTAAACTCATTAAATAATTTCATGTCTATCTTTTTTTCATCGACAAAGATATCTTTTTACAAATAAAAAAATCTATAAGAAATATGCTTAAAGTAAAAATATATAAAAATAGCTACCTTTGTTCCATGCGAATAGATATTATTAGTGTTTTACCAGAATTGATTCAAAGTCCGTTTGAACATTCTATCATTAAAAGAGCCATTAATAAAGGCTTAGTTGAAGTCCACTTTCATCAATTACGTGATTATGCCATTAATAAATATGGCAAAATTGACGATGCCCAGTTTGGTGGTGGTGCTGGTATGGTATTGATGATTGAACCCATAGACAAATGTATTAGCCAATTAACATCTGAACGTAATTATGATGAAGTTATCTATATGACACCTGATGCAGAAGTGTTAAATCAACAAATGGCAAATACACTTTCATTAAAAGAGAATTTTATCATTTTATGTGGGCATTATAAAGGGATAGACCAGCGTATAAGAGACCTTTTTATTACTAAAGAAATTTCTATTGGTGATTTTGTACTCAGTGGTGGTGAGTTGGCTGCAGCCGTTTTATGCGATAGCATTATCAGATTAATACCAGGAGTTTTAGGAGATGAAACCTCTGCATTAAGCGATTCTTTTCAAGACAACTTATTAGCACCACC
>DOIV01000135.1:0-899 GCA_003511845.1 Flavobacteriaceae bacterium
GATACCGCTAGTAAAATTCAGCAAAAAATAATGCAAGCTGAACGTGAACGTAAAGATTTGTCTGGAATACGTAAATTGGCTAGAGATAGGGCTAAAAAAGCCAATTTACACAACAAAAAATTACGCGATTGCAGAGTGCACATGGGTGATATGAAAAAGGAAAATCGCTTAGATACTACTTTGTTTATTACCGAAGGTGATTCCGCAAGTGGTTCTATCACAAAATCTCGTAATGTCAATACGCAAGCGGTTTTTAGCTTAAAAGGAAAACCTTTAAATTCGTATGGACTAAGCAAAAAAATAGTCTATGAAAACGAGGAATTTAACCTGCTTCAAGCAGCTTTAAACATTGAAGATGGTATTGAAAATTTGCGTTACAATAACATTGTAATCGCTACGGATGCTGATGTTGACGGAATGCATATCCGCTTATTACTAATTACATTTTTCTTGCAATTCTTCCCTGAAGTGATTAAAGAAGGACATTTGTATATTTTAGACACGCCATTATTTAGGGTTCGTGATAAGAAAGACACTCATTACTGCTATTCTGAACAAGAAAGGAAAGATGCCATCAACTCTTTACGAGGAAAACCAGAAATAACACGATTCAAAGGATTGGGAGAAATTTCACCTAACGAATTTGTCCATTTTATTGGAAAAGATATGCGTTTAGACCCTGTAATGCTAGACAAAGACAAGCCTATACAAGAAATGCTAGAATTCTATATGGGAAAAAATACGCCTGATAGACAGAAGTTTATCATTGATAATTTAAAAGTAGAATTGGATCTGGTTGAGGATATTTAAAAAATGGCAGAAGAAAACGATAACATAGATGATATAAACGCTTCAGCTGATGAGCAGCATAACGAACAAGAAGAAACCATCACCAAGAT
>DOIV01000135.1:1299-7212 GCA_003511845.1 Flavobacteriaceae bacterium
ATTCCTGCCATTGATGACGGATTTAAACCTGTACAACGCCGTATTATGCAATCTATGAAAGATTTGGATGATGGTCGTTATAATAAAGTTGCCAATCTTGTTGGTCATACCATGCAATACCACCCTCATGGGGATGCTAGTATTGCAGATGCTATGGTGCAATTAGGACAAAAAGAACTCCTAATTGACATGCAAGGGAACTGGGGAAATACCCTTACTGGTGATAGAGCGGCTGCTTCTCGTTATATTGAAGCCAGGCTTTCGAAATTTGCTTTAGAAGTTGTTTTTAATCCAAAAACTACAGAATGGCAACAATCGTATGACGGAAGACGAAAAGAACCCGTCGATTTACCCGTGAAATTCCCATTATTACTAGCACAAGGTGCTGAAGGTATTGCCGTAGGTCTTTCTACAAAAATATTGCCTCATAATTTTAATGAGCTGATTGACGCTTCCATAAAACATTTAAAAGGACGTAGTTTCAAACTCATTCCTGATTTTTTAACTGGAGGTATTGCTGATGTTACCAATTACAATGACGGTAAACGTGGAGGAAAAGTTAGGGTACGAGCTAAAATATCACAACTGGACAAAAATACTTTAGTTGTCAATGAGTTACCATACGGAACTACTACTTCTTCTTTAATAGATTCTATACTAAAAGCTAATGACAAAGGTAAGATAAAAATTAAAAAAATAGAGGATAATACCGCCGCTGAAGTTGAGATTCTTATTCATTTGCCTAGCGGTGTTTCACCAGATAAAACTATTGATGCTTTATATGCTTTTTCAAACTGTGAACAATCTATTTCGCCTTTAGGCTGTATCATTGAAGACAACAAACCCATTTTTATTGGTGTACATGAGATGCTTAAACGATCTACTGATCATACCGTAGATTTACTAAAACAAGAACTGGAAATTCAACTTAATGAGCTAGAAGAACAATGGCATTTTGCTTCGTTAGAGCGAATTTTTATTGAAAACAGAATCTATCGTGATATTGAAGAGGAAGAAACTTGGGAAGGTGTTATTGCAGCTATTGACAAAGGCTTAAAACCTTTCACAAAACATCTCAAAAGAGCAGTTACCGAAGAAGATATCGTCCGCTTGACGGAAATTAGAATTAAAAAAATATCAAAATTTGATATTGATAAAGCCAAACAGCATATTGAAGGTTTAGAAGAAAAAATTGCTGCTGTTAAAAATAATTTAGCAAATCTTATTGATTATGCTATTGATTATTTCAAAAACCTAAAAACAAAATACGGCAAAGACAAAGAGCGTAAAACAGAAATCAGAATCTTTGAAAATATCGTTGCTTCAAAAGTTGCCATGAAAAATGCTAAACTCTACGTAAACAGAGAAGAGGGCTTTATTGGCACCTCTTTACGTAGAGATGAATTTATAGCCGACTGCTCTGATATTGATGATATTATTGTATTTAAAGCGGATGGTAAAATGATGATTACAAGGTTAGGTTCAAAAACCTTTGTTGGTAAAAACATCATTCATATTGCCATTTTCAAAAAGAAAGACAAACGTACGATATACAATATGATTTACCGTGATGGTAAAGCAGGCTCTACTTTTATGAAACGTTTTGCCGTTACCGCTGTAACTAGAGATAAAGATTACGATTTAACTGCAGGAAATAAGCTGTCTAAATTATTCTATTTCTCTGCAAATCCTAACGGAGAAGCTGAAGTGGTTACCATAAATTTAAGAGCTGTAGGAAGTGTTAAAAAATTAAAATGGGATATTAACTTTGCTGATTTAGCGATTAAAGGGCGTGGAAGCAGAGGAAATACCGTAACCAAATACGCAGTTAAAAATGTTGAACTCAAAGAAAAAGGAGTTTCCACATTAAAACCTCGTAAAATATGGTTTGACGATACTGTACAGCGTTTAAATGTTGACGGAAGAGGTGATTTACTAGGGGAATTTACCGCAGAGGACAGACTCTTAATTATCAATCAATCTGGTAAGGTAAGAACGATAACCCCTAACCTTTCCACTCACTTTGACGAAGACATGATTGTGTTAGAAAAATGGATTCCGAATAAACCGATTTCCGCAATACATTTTGATGGAGAAAAAGAACGCTATTATATAAAGCGTTTTATGATAGATAACCCCAATAAAGAGGAGTTATTTATTAGTGAACATCCTAAATCTCAACTGGAAATTGTGGCGACCGACTATAGACCTATGGCTGAGATTATTTTCTCAAAACGAAATCTAGAAAATCAAACAATTAACTTTGAAGAGTTTATTTCAGTAAAAGGGATTAAAGCAATTGGAAATCAACTAACTAGTGATAAAATAAAACAAGTGAACTTATTAGACTCTCTACCTTATAAATACCCTATAGAAAATGCTGTAGAAGTTATTGAAGAGGAAGAAATAACACCTGAATCAATAAGTAATAATGACAGCCCTACAAGCGAAGAAAAGAAAGACAAACCCTCAACTGAAGATGATGGACAGATTACTTTATTTTAAAAGTTTAAATACTACCAGAAATCAATGAAAATAGGCTCTTACATATTAGAATTGACTCCCTTTTGGCAAATAACACTCTATATTATCATTGTTATTGTAACAACGTGGCTAATCTCAAGAATTATTCGCTTTTTTCTTACAAAGCATATTGACAAAAAAAATTCCAAGCACCAATACAGTATTACCAGACTAAAATTCATAAACAATTCTTTAAAATTTTTTCTTGGAATTATCGCTTTATTCATAATAATTCTTACGGTACCTCAACTTAGAAGCAAAGCTGGGTTTATTTTTTCTGGAGCAGGTATTTTAGCAGCAATCATTGGTTTTGCGGCACAAGCTGCCGTTTCAAATTTGATTGCCGGTGCATTTATTGTCCTTTTTAAACCCTTTAGAGTGGGCGACTTCATTAAATTGGATGATTCTCGTCTTGGTATTGTTGAAGACATCACCTTACGTCATACAGTAATTAACACCTTTGAAAACAAACGTCTTATTATCCCCAATTCATTAATTAGTACTGAATCAATTTTTAACCACACTATTGACGATACTTATGTACAGAGTTTTAATAATATTATGGTTGGTTTATATGCAGACATTGACAAAGTAAAACAAATCATCAGAGAAGAAGCTCTAAAATTATCTTATATCATTGACAATCGCACACCAGAACAAATAGCCAACAGTTTCCCTCAAATTAAAATCAGAATTAAAGAAATTAACGAAAACGGCATATACCTTAGAGCTTTTATCTGGGTAACAGACCCTTATGAAGAATTTAGAGTGAAATCTGAGTTACTAGAAGCTGTACACAAACGTTTTCTTAAAGAAGGCGTTGATTTACCAGTACCAAAACGAAAAATTATAGATTCAAGTAAGTAAATTCACACTTACATAACCCAACTATTATTAGCAAGTTTAAAAACAATTAAAATAACGGTTAACAATGGAAATTTTAGGAATAGATATAGGAGGCACAGGTATTAAAGGTGCAATTGTAAATATAGAAACTGGAGCTTTGGTTTCAGAAAAACACAGAATTCCTACACCTAAAGGAGCAATGCCAAGTGATGTTGCTGATGAAGTTGCAAGTCTAGTCGAGCATTTTAACTGGAAAGGGAAAGTTGGATGTGGATTTCCAGCAATAGTTTCTCATGGTAAAGTGCTTTCTGCAAGTAATATTCACCAAAGTTGGAAAGGTTTACAAGCTGACCACTTATTCAGCCAACGCACAGGCTTAGAATTTAAAATTGTCAATGATGCTGACGCAGCTGGATTAGCCGCAATGACCTATGGAGCTGGCAAAGGTCAAAATGGAACAGTTTTAATGATTACAATTGGTACTGGACTTGGCTCAGGACTCTTTCACAATGGTGTACTTATTCCTAATATTGAATTAGGGACTATTCCATATAAAAACTATAAGTACTATGAGACTTATGCCTCTGATGCTGCTCGTAAAAGAGAAGATTTGAGTTATAAAAAATGGGGGAAACGTTTTAATAAATTTTTAAAATTTGTAGTCCTAGTTACTTCTCCTGATTTAATCATTTTAGGTGGTGGTGCTAGTAAAAAAATTGACAAATTTAAAGATCAACTTACTGTTAATGTACGTGTTTTACCTTCTGAGTTTGAAAACGAAGCTGGTATTGTTGGTGCTGCAATAAATGCTAAATAATAGATCTGTTTTATTATAAAATCATTAATTCATGAAATTAATCTATACGCTTGTATTATTTACGTTATTAGACTTTATATCAACATCTTGCACAATAAAAAAATCTACTAAAATCAATCCCTCAGAAGAGCAAATAGCAATTGTAAAAAATCAATTTGTACCTGATAAAAGAGTTGCTTTATTTGATGTGATTTCCGTTAAAAACAAGAATGATATTATCCTTAAAGGAGAATCAAATCTACCTGAAGCTATCCAAGCTTTGAAAGAAAATTTAAAAGCAAAAAACATCACTTTTGTCGATAGTATTCAAATCCTACCAAATAGTAGTTTAGAAGGAAAAACACGAGGTGTAATAAAAATTTCTGTTGCAAACCTAAGAAGCAAACCTAAACATTCATCAGAGCTGGCTACTCAAGCAACATTAGGCACTCCAGTTTTAGTATATAAGAAAACAGACAACTGGTATTTGATTCAAACTCCTGACAAATATTTATCATGGGTTGATAGTGGTGGTATTCAGTTAATGAACCAAGAAGAGTTTGCTAATTGGAAATTGGCCGATAAAATTATTTTTTTAAATACCTACGGACAATCCTTTGAAAATAAACAACAACATATAGTTTCTGATTTAGTTGCTGGTGATGTCCTAGAAGTTATTGATGAATTAAAAACTGCCTACAAAGTAAAATACCCAGATGGAAGGACAGCTTATGTTCATAAAAATCAAGCCAAAAAATATAAAACATGGTTGGCTGAATTAAAACCTACACAAGAATCTTTAATTAAAACATCTAAAGACCTTATGGGTCTTCCCTATTTATGGGGAGGCACCTCTTCTAAAGGTGTAGATTGTAGTGGTTTTACGAAAACTATTTATTTTTTAAACGGGATGATTATTCCGCGTGATGCATCTCAACAAGTACACACAGGTTTACTTACCGATGAAAATAAAAATTTTAAAAATCTACAAGCGGGCGATTTACTTTTCTTTGGTACTCCTGCCGCTAAAGACAAAAAAGAACGTGTAACCCATGTAGGTATGTGGCTAGGTAATAATGAGTTTATCCATTCTTCTGGTCGTGTCCATATCAGTAGTATGGATAAAAATGCTCCAAATTACGATGCATACAATTTCAATAGGTATTTAAAGTCTAAGAGAATCCTAAATCAAATGGATAAAAACATTATAAATTTGACTGAAATTAGTGTTTTTAAAAATTAATTTCTTTTTTATAAGAAAAAGCAGTATATTTGCCACTTATATTAATATTTAATTTATTTAAAATGAGTAAAGGAACAGTAAAATTCTTCAATGAATCAAAAGGATTCGGCTTTATTACAGAAGAAGGAAACAACAAAGAACATTTTGTACACATTTCAGGTTTAATCGACGAAGTACGCGAAGGTGATGAGGTAGAATTCGATTTACAAGAAGGTAGAAAAGGACTTAACGCAGTAAATGTAAAAGTAATTTAATTATATATCTTTTAAAATTTTTACTTACAGAAGCCTATCAAATGATAGGCTTTTTTTATGCTTACTATTTTATATATTTCAACAATGAACCAAATTAACATTCGTAAAGCCACAGTAAAAGACCTCTCTACTCTATTAAAGTTTGAACAAGGTGTTATTGAAGCTGAAAGACCATTAGACCCTACTTTAAAACACACCTCAGCAGTTTATTATAACCTTGATGAAATGTTGACTGCAAAACACATTCACTT
>DOIV01000135.1:7597-11945 GCA_003511845.1 Flavobacteriaceae bacterium
GAAAAAGCAAAAGAAGCTTTACAACATGAATATTTTGGCTATTTAGGTTTTATGTATACACTACCAAAACATAGAGGAAAAGGCATTAATAAACGAATAATCGATAAATTAATAACCTGGTGTAACTCACAAAATGTTCACGAAATACGCTTACATGTATATCAAGGTAATAACGCAGCCATCAAAGCTTATGAAAGAGTAGGTTTTACGAAGCACATGATTGAAATGCGACTTAAATAATATGCAAGCTATACAAAACTCAACCAATAACTGTCCACTTTGCAATGGCAAATCCACTATTTTCTACAAACAAGACAAAAAACATTTTTTTCAATGCTTGGATTGTCATGGTATCTTTCTAGATCAAAAATTAAGACTTAATTCTTCTGATGAAATTGTACGATACGAATTACATGAAAATGATGTTGAAGATAAAAATTACCAACAGTTTGTTTCTCCGATCACTAATGCTGTATTAGAAAATTTCACCAAAAAAGACAAAGGTCTTGATTTTGGTGCAGGTACAGGACCTGTCATCTCTAAAGTCCTCAAAGATTTTAATTATCAAATTGCACCATACGATCCGTTTTTTCATAAAAACCCTTCATTATTAGAAGCTACATACAACTATATTGCCTGCTGTGAAGTAATAGAACATTTTTACCATCCGAAAAAGGAATTCAATTTATTGAAAAAATTACTCAAAACTAAAGGCAAATTGTATTGCATGACCGCTCTCTATGATGATACTATCGATTTTGAGCATTGGTATTATAAAAACGACCCAACACATGTTTTTATTTATCATCAAAAAACAATTCATTGGATTAAAGAAAGCATTGGGTTTTCAGAAGTAATTATTGACGGAAGACTCATTACCTTTACCAATTAATCATTCAATTGGCAAGCTTGCGGTCGATTTCACCTCTGTCATTACAAAAGCACTTTGAACCTTTCTAATATTATCAATCGTTGACAATACGTATATGGGACCACTTTGGCAACACCCATTGCAATTTGGTGCTGACATTGTCTTGTATTCTGCCACAAAATATATTGGTGGGCATAGCGATTTGATTGCTGGTGCCGTATTAAGTGCGACTGACCTAATGATACGGATAAAAACTCTACGTACCTTTTTAGGTAATATGCTAAGTCCGAATACTGCTTGGCTATTATTACGAAGTCTTGAGACCTTAAAAGTACGAATGGATCAACAAACCAAGAATGCACAAGAAGTTGCTGCATTTTTAGTAGAACATCCCAACGTAGAAAAAGTGTATTACTTAGGCTTATTAAAAGAAGGTACTAAAGAATATACTATTTACAAAAAACAGTGCGAAGCACCTGGAGCTATGGTTTCTTTTGATATCAAAGGAGGCGAAAAGGAAGCTTTTCAGTTTATGAACAGCTTAAAACTTTTTAAAATAGCCGTAAGCTTAGGAAGCACAGAAAGTTTAGTACAGCACCCAAATACAATGACTCATGCTGGCGTTAATCCTGAGCATAAAAAACGAATGGGAATTACAAGTAAATTAGTTAGACTATCTATTGGGGTTGAAAATGAAAAGGATTTAGTTTGGGATATTGAGCAAGCTCTACTTTAAATAAAGAATCCAAAATTAGTGAGTTGGGTTTTGATTTTTGTTTTTTGATTTTCTTTGCCTATTCATGATGATAAGGTTCATTCTTGAGAATCGTAAACGCTCTATACAATTGTTCTACCATAAACAAACGTATCATTTGATGCGAAAAAGTAAGCTTTGACAAAGATACTTCACTTTGTGCTTTTTGATAAACAGCATCAGAAAATCCATAAGGACCTCCAATTACAAAAACCAATTGTTTGATCCCCGAATTCATCTTTTTTTGTAAAAATTTTGAAAATTCAATGGAACGAAACTCTTTTCCTTTCTCATCTAATAGAATCAATTGATCGGTAGCTGCTATTTTTTTTAAAATTAACTCCCCTTCCTTTTCTTTTTGCTGATTTTCTGATAAATTTTTTACATTTTTAATATCAGGAATTACCTCTATCTCAAACTTTATATAATGATTCAATCGCTTTTGATAAGTATCTATCAATTGGATTAAGTTTTTATTGTCTGTTTTACCAATGATGAGTAGTTTTATTTTCATCTTGCAAATTTACAATTTTAGAATTGCTATTTTTGCTTTACAAACACTATCTATGATTTCACAACAACAATTTGAAAAAGAACTACAGCTTATCATTACAAACGCTATCCGTGAAGATGTTGGTGATGGTGATCATAGCTCTTTAGCCTGCATCCCTAAAGAAGCCACAGGCAGAGCAAAACTTTTAGTAAAAGATGAAGGTATTATTGCGGGTGTTGAATTTGCAAAATTGGTTTTTCATCATATTGATGCTAACTTGGAAATTGAAACACTTATTGAAGATGGAAGCTCTGTAAAATATGACGATATTGTTTTTTATGTAGAAGGCAACTCTCAATCCATTTTAAAAGCGGAACGCTTGGTGTTAAATGCGATGCAACGGATGAGTGCAATTGCTACAAAAACAAAATCGTTTGCCAATTTATTAGAAGGCACCAAAACCAAAATTTTAGACACAAGAAAAACTACACCTGGCATTCGTGCATTAGAAAAATGGGCAGTGAAAATTGGTGGTGGTGAAAATCATCGTTTTGCTTTATATGATATGATTATGCTAAAAGACAATCATATTGACTTTGCTGGTGGTATTACCAAAGCAATAACCAAAACTAAAGATTATTTAAAAGAAACAAAACGTGATTTAAAAATTATTGTAGAGGCAAGAAGCCTTCAAGAAATTGAAGAAATATTACAATCTGATGGAGTTTATAGAATATTAATTGACAACTTTAATTATGAAAACACAAGAAAAGCCGTTGCTTTAATAGGCAATACATGTTTAACTGAATCTTCTGGTGGTATAAATGAAAACACACTAAGAGCGTATGCTGATTGTGGTGTCGATTTTATTTCTTCAGGAGCATTGACCCATTCAGTATATAATATGGATTTGAGTTTAAAAGCTGTGTAATTCTTATTATTTTTCTGTCTATTTATCAAAGGAGAAACCTCGCAAAATATAAATTATATTTTTAAAATAGATTTAATCCCCTTCCCTTTGGGAAGGGCTAGGGATGGGCTTATTTTTGACTTTCCTTCAACATCGGCACAAAACGAAAATCACCAAGCTCATGTTTTTCAAAATCTTTTTCTCCCTTTCGGATAAATAGCGTCATAGTTTGTATAGCATCACCTACAGGAATCACCAACCTACCTCCTATTTTCAACTGACTTAATAAAGGTTTAGGTACAAACGGAGCACCTGCAGTCACAATTATTTTATCAAAAGGAGCGTGTTCTGGCCATCCTTTATAACCATCACCAAAATTCAATTTTTTAGCTACATAGCCTAACCTTGGAAGGAATTTTTTTGTCTTTTCGTACAATTCTTTTTGTCGTTCTATACTATACACTTCAGCTTTCAATTCAATTAATACTGCTGTTTGGTAACCAGAACCTGTACCTATTTCCAACACTTTATCCTTAGGTTCAATTTCTAATAATTCTGTTTGAAAAGCAACAGTATAAGGTTGTGAAATGGTTTGGTCTGCAGCAATAGGAAAAGCATTGTCTTGATACGCAAAATCTACAAATCCAGAATCCATAAATAAATGTCTCGGTATCTTAGAAATCGCATCTAGCACTTTTTCGTCTTTAATACCTTTACCTTTAACAACTTTAACTAACTGATTACGAAGCCCTTTATGTTTGTGTGAATCTTTCATGGTTGAAATTCAAAAGTAAATAATTATTTCAATAAAAAAAGGATTTAAAAATTGTTATTTGCTATCTTTGTTTCAAATCATTTTTATGTTAAAAGTAGGCGTTTTAGGTGCTGGGCATCTTGGTAAAATTCATTTAAAATTATTACAACAATCAGAAAAATACAACCTGATCGGTTTTTTTGATCCGAGTCAAGAAAACGCTCAAAAAGTAGCTAAAGAATTTGGTTATACAGCTTTTGATTCTGTAACCGATTTGATTGACGCTGTTGATATTATTGATATTGTAACTCCAACACTCTCACATTTCAACTGTGCTAAAGAAGCTATTACCAAAGGAAAGCATATTTTTATAGAGAAACCAATTACCAATACGGTAACCGAAGCTGAAGCCATAAAAACTTTAGTAAGTCAAGAACATGTTAAAGGACAGGTTGGTCATGTAGAACGATTCAACCCTGCTTTTACTGCCGTTAAAGACATGATAAAAAACCCTATGTTTATTGAAACTCACAGATTGGCTGAGTTTAACCCAAGAGGAACTGACG
>DOIV01000077.1:0-3372 GCA_003511845.1 Flavobacteriaceae bacterium
CCATATACTTTAAAAAGTATGCTGGAATCCAAGGCAATTAGTTTAGGTGGATTAGATTGGTCAGTTGCTGGTGTAGGTCGTGGGTTTTCAAATGCTTTAGGAACAGGATATAAGAGTAATAGAATTGAATTAGAAGGTTACAGTTATGATAATTTATATAGCTATGCAGAACTGCTCAAACAGCAGTTAGAGGATAATTCCAATGAGCGTGTGAAAGAGGTGGAAATAACAAGTGGTGGTTGGGGAAGTAACGCACTTAATGAATATTATTTAGATTTTAGTCAGGAACAATTAGCGATGGCCAATGTATCGCAGAACCAATTGTATGGTTATTTGAAAAATCAAGTATACTCTGGAAACATTGGGTCTATTGTTAAAGACCATGAATTGCAGCAGGTGAAATTAGTATCTGATAACTACCAAAAATTTAATGTCTGGGATCTAAAAAATACTCCAATCTCTATTAATAATAAACAATATAAGTTAAACAAACTGGCTTCTATTGATAAACGAAAAACTGGTAATACTATCCAAAAGAATAATCAGCAATATCGTTTAACTGTAGCCTATGATTTTTTAGGTACAAAACCCTTAGCGAAAAAAGTAAGGGAACGCAACGTTGAAGATCTAAAAACCAAATTACCAATAGGCTATCGTATTTTAGAACAATCTTATAGAGGGTGGAACAAAAAAGACTCAAAACAATACTATTATCTATTTGTCGTGATTTTTATCATTTTCTTTATTTGTGCCATTTTATTGGAATCATTAAAACAACCCTTTGCAATTATTAGTATGATTCCTTTGTCTTTCATTGGCGTATTTTTGACGTTTTATTTATTTGACTTTAACTTTGATCAAGGAGGTTATGCTTCATTTATTTTATTATGTGGTATTAGTGTTAATTCTGCTTTATTTATAATTAATGATTATAATAATTTAAAAAGACAATATCCAAAGAGAAATACACAAGAGCTGTATTTTAAAGCTTTTAATTATAAAATCATACCTGTCCTTCTAACCATTGTATCCACTATCGTTGGATTAATCCCCTTTATTTGGAGTGGGCAAAATGAAGCTTTTTGGTTTTCGTTTGCAGTTGGATCTATTGGAGGTTTATTATTTTCTTTAATAGGTATATTCTTTTATTTACCAATGTTTAGTGTTAAAAAACAAATATTATTATTATGAAGAAAAATAAAGTTAAGAGATTGTTTTAAATGGGTATTAATAGTGCTTTTTCCTTTGTTAATTTTGTCTACGTGGGGGCATTAGAAGGAAAGAATGAAAATACAGGAAGAAGATTGTTCGTTTGGAGTGGGTGGTCTGCATTGTTTAATGAAAAAGATTTTGAATTAAAAATCAACATATACCCTAAGGTTAAATATAATGGGATTAATGGTCCTTATATAGTTGGAGAAAAAGTGCTTTACGTTAATTCACAAAACAAACTAGTTTCTTCATTAATTAAAAACCCAGATTCTTTATTGGTGAAAGTTAATAATAATGATTAAGATGTTTTTTATTTACATGTATTTTGAAAGTTAAAATGATTTATGACAACAAGCATTAGTTGATATAAATGGACACTAAAAATTTAAGCGTTTAAAAAACAATTCCTTATAGTTATTACTAATTGGAATTTTATTTGACTCCATACACACTTGGTTATTTTCTATCTTATCAATATTGGCGATATTTACAAGATAAGATTGATGCACCCTTATAAACTGCGATGACGGCAATTTTTTAATTATTTCTACAAAAGTCATTCTAGGCGAAAACACTCTATTTTTAGTAGTAATGTCTAAATAGTTGCCAGAGCCTTTTATAAACAATATAGCATCATATTCAATTCTAATCTTTTTAAATCCATCTTTAATAAAAAAGAAGGTGTGTAATTGTTTTTTAGAATTTATACGCTGTTCTACTTTGTTAACGGCTATTTGGAATCTATCAAATTCAAACGGTTTTAATAAGTAATCGATAGCACTATAATTATAGCTTTCAATGGCGAATTCTGTGTATGCTGTTGTAAAAATAACATGTGGTTTTAGTTGAAGCTTTTCCAGTAATTCTAAACCCGATAGATGTGGCATATTGATATCGAGGAAAATCAAGTCCACTGGATTTTGCTTTAAAAAAAATAAAGCATCTTCTGAATTATGAAAGCTTGAGATTAAATCTAAATCAATAATTCTCGATGCATGATGCTCAATAACCTGTATGGCTTTTGGTTCGTCATCTATGGCTATGGCTCTTATCATGATTTATTAAGTGTAGTGAGTATATTTATTTTTACTGAAAAAATTGCATTTTCTTTTTTAAGCTCAAACATATGACTTTTAGGATATACTAACTCCAAACGTTGTTTAGCATTTTTAATACCAATACCAAAACCCTGTTCTTTATAATATGTTTTAAAGCTTTCATCATGACTATTGATACATTCAAAATTAATAGTATTTTCATTGCAAATTATTGATACTGATAATTTTGATTTTTTTGAAGGATTAATACCGTATTTAAAAGCGTTCTCAACAAAAGGAATCAATAACCCTGGGCTTATTTGATGCGTTTTAATATTGCTAAATTTAGTTTCTATTTCTGGCTCTATTGAACAACGTAACTTTTGGATAGTAATATAATCTTTTAGGTATTTTATTTCATTTTCTAAGGGAATTAAGTCTTTATTAATATCCTCTTGCATATACCTAATTAAGCTTGCTAATTTAGCGGTACTCTTTGCTGTTTTTGGTGCTTTTTCTTCTAATGCGGTGGCGTATAATGTATTTAAAGTATTAAATAAAAAATGTGGGTTTACTTGGGATTTTAGGAGTTGTAGTTCGGAATCTTTGGCACCTAGTTTAATACTAAATACTTTTTCTTGTGCTTTAATTTTTAATCGAATAAAACTATATACAAATGATAAAATATAAATTAAAAACAATACACCAAAAAGATTAACTGTAACACCCATTGTTATTTCTAATGTAGTTGTAAGATCAATGAATACACTTAACATCATTAAAAAGTATAAAACAGATAATATTAAAACAACAAACCAATATTTTTTTCTTTGCTGTTTTAATATCAAAAGAGGTGTTGCATAAAATGTATTGGTATAAAAAACAATTAGCACTATGGTAAGTAATAGCACAAGTGTAACATCATTTTCTTGAAAAGCTATAAGATAAAGTAAGACTGTTATAATGAAATTCACAAAGATTTCTAAAAATTGGAATACTACTTTTTTTCCTAAGAAAAAGGCACAATAAGCATACGATAAAAAGACAGTTATCGATATAGGGATAATTGTTAAAGTGAAATATTTTGAGAATAGATTAGCCATTGAATCTGATCTCGTAAATA
>DOIV01000077.1:3723-5895 GCA_003511845.1 Flavobacteriaceae bacterium
TTGCTAATCCAAAAAAATATTACAAACAAAGTATACGTTAAAATTGTGGCAAAAATAGAGTTCTTATATTTTCTTTTATTTGACTCCTTTTGTAATATTGGTAATAATACTAAACTATGAATATAAAATACCGTTGCAATTAATAAAATTACGTATAGAACTATTCTTTGAGTTACATTATAGTAAAATGGAAAATCTTGATTTATATTAATTATTGTAAATGCAAATAATAGTAGAAATAAAATGTTTACTAATATTGATTTGTAATTAATTAAGTTTTTATTTACTATCATTTTCTGGTCTTGTTATTGTTTTAGGAGAGAATCTAATTCTGCATAAAGTTTCTTTTGAAAAAAAGAAGGGCTAGGAGCATTGTTATTTACAATTTCTCCATTTTTGTTGACTATCAAATTGTGAGGAAAAAAACGTTTTCCTGTTATACTTTTTACTTTTGCTCTCATTTTTTTGTGTAGCTCGGGAGACATAATTAGATGAGTTCCTGCTATTTCATATTTCTTTATAATAGCCTTCCATTTTCTTATGTCATCTTTTTCTGTATCACTATCAGAGTCTGATAAAAAAACAAGTTTAAAGTCTTTGTTTTTATAGCGGTTGTTTAACTCTGAAAGTTTTTTTAATTGATATTTATATGGCTTACTTTTTGAACGAATAATACGCTTTTCATTATTTATCGTAGTTACTTTATTCGTGTCATTTCTGATGTATTTAGGGGTTAACCATTCTCTTTCTAATGGCTCTCCTATATGAATAAAAAGTGTTTTACCAATAAATTCGGATCTATTGATAATTTCTTCTAAAGAGGTGCTTTCATAAGAATCTTCTAGTAGCGTAATTTCATCTGTTCCTTTATAAGACATTTCATAAGGGTAAGTTAGTATATAGCCAACAAGGATAAAGAAAAGAATGATTCCAGAAATTTTAAATATGATTTTCATATTCAGTTATGTAGGTTAAAATTTATAAATCGTATTTTTCAATTAGTTTATCATTTAATTCACCGTCAGGATATTTTGTAATAGTTTTAGTAATTAATTCATCAACAGCTTCCTCGTTCTTGATTGTTTTTATCAAATAATCTCTATTAATTTGTGGTAATAAAAGATGGTTTGCTATAAAGTAATATACAGATTCTTTAGGAAAGCTCCTTATTGCCGTTCTTATTTTTTGCAAGCCAAAATTGTAATGCTTGTTATACTCTTTATTAAGAATATTCAACTTAAAGTTTAAGTATAACATTAAGAACTTGTTATATTCTTCGCTTATCAAAGTAGTTTGATTGACTTTAGTTTTATCAAACTCAATAATATCTTTAACCTCTTTTGGTATTTCTTTAGAAAAAAAAGCGTCTTTTTCTTTATCAAGCATAATAAATTTTAAAAATTCCTTTCTTGCACCAAATTCAATTTCTGCTTTTATATAATCATAAAACACAGTAGACAGCTTTTCTTTTTCAAGTTCAAGTTTATCTAAAAGGCTTTGTTTTATTTTTTTAAAACTTACTATGGCTGCTTCAATTGATCTTGATTTATAACTATAAATTTCTAACCTTTTATCTACTTTGTCATCTAAACCAAAGGATTTTTGGTAATACTTATCTTGAAAGGAATTGGAATCATTGAATTTAATATTCATTCTAGATGTAATATTTATTTTGTTATCTTCTGAAACTTTAATTCCTAACTTTTTGTATTTTTCAACAACTTTATTCGTCAGTTTTTTTTCATATTGATTGTATTTTAAAACAACGTCTAAAGTTTTATTAGGCTCTATTAAAAAAGTGGCGATTCCATAAGTGTAAAATTTATTACAATGTCCATAGTAATACTCGTCAGTAAAATTTAAAAATAATAATCGTTCTCTATTGGTTTTTACCTGTTTTCTATTTGAAAAAAGTTGTATTACTAAAGGTTTTCCCGAATTATTAAATGTAAAACTAAAAACACTATCCCTTTTAATGGTTTGAAATTTAAGTTTACTAGAATGTGGCGAGTAAAAAGGCATAGTTTGTGCATAAATAGTATCTGTTGGCCAATCTTTTACAATGCCTTTTATAGTTATTCCTGTTTGTGCATAACTAATTGTTCCGAAAAGTAATATGCTTATAATTAATAGTAAATTTTTCATGTGTCTTTATTTTTTTATGAGGCAATA
>DOIV01000078.1:0-2722 GCA_003511845.1 Flavobacteriaceae bacterium
GTTCCGAAAGGATGTAAAAGTAATGGGAATTGTGGTACAGGAAGTTGCGATAAACTAACGGTTTTCGATTGGCTTTCTAATATGTCACTACCCAACGGACAGTCATTTTTCGATATTGTAGAAGTCCGTTTTAAAAACGGAAGAAAACATTTTTATAAAAACGCAAAAAATTTACCTGTTGCTATAGGTGATGTTGTGGCAGTAGAATCATCTCCTGGTCATGATATTGGTACTATTTCTTTATCAGGTGAATTGGTTAAAATACAAATGCGTAAAAAATCAGTTGGTTTTGATAGTGAAGAGGTCAAGCAATTGTATAGAAAAGCCTCACAAAGAGATGTTGATGTTTGGCAAACTTCACGTAAAAAAGAACCAGAAGTTCAACGACAATCAAGATTAATTATTTCTAGATTGGGGTTAAAAATGAAACTTTCTGATATTGAATTTCAAGGTGATGGTAATAAGGCTACGTTTTATTATACTGCAGATGATAGGGTAGATTTCAGATTGTTGATTAGAGAATTGGCATCTACTTTTAAAATCAGAATTGAGATGAAACAAGTAGGTCTGCGACAAGAAGCAGCCCGTTTGGGTGGTATTGGTTCTTGCGGTAGAGAGTTATGCTGTTCTACATGGTTGACAGATTTCAGATCAGTAAGTACTGCATCTGCCAGATATCAGCAATTGTCTTTAAATCCCCAAAAATTAGCAGGACAGTGTGGTAAGTTGAAATGTTGTTTAAATTATGAATTAGATTCTTATTTAGATGCATTAAAAAAGATACCTAAAACAGATACGTGGTTGCAAACTAAAAAAGGAGTAGCGGTTTTTCAAAAAATGGATATTTTTAAAGGATTGCTTTGGTATGCCTATAAAGACAATCCGATGCAATGGGTAACTTTAGATGCAGAACAAGCAAGCAAAATTATTGCCTTAAACAAAGAGGGTAAAAAGGTAGATAGTTTAGAAATGTATGCATCAAAATTTGATGTAATTGCCGTTGAAGATACTACTTTTACAAATGTTGTGGGTCAAGACAGTTTAACTCGTTTTGACAAAAATAAAAGAAAGAATAAAGGTAAAAGTAAAAGAAGAAATAATAACAAAAACAGAAATAGAAACAACAAGAACAGCAACACTAGAAATAGTAATAACAAAAATAAAAACAGTAATAACAAAAGAAATTCATCTCGCAAAAATGCGTAATACAGCTATCATATTATTTCTAACAATCATTATTTTATCATGCAGTAATGATAACCTTGTGTTTGACACTTATAAATCTATGCCAAACTCTGAATGGCATAAAGATTCTATTGTGAGGTTTGAATTCAATCCTATTGATACAGTTTCTAAGAATAAAATTTATATCAATCTTAGAAACAATAATGATTATGCATACAGTAATTTATTTTTAATTGTGGGGATAGATTTTCCTAATAATTATAAAGTTGTAGACACATTAGAATATGAAATGGCAGATGTTGAGGGTAAATTTTTAGGTGAAGGTTTTACTGATTTAAAAGAGAATAAATTAGAATTTAAAACCAATGTTAATTTCCCTAGCTCTGGCACTTATAAAATATCTATTCAGCAAGCTATGCGTAAAAGTGGTGATGTAGATGGAATTAAGGCATTAGAAGGGGTTACAGATGTTGGATTACAAATTGAAAAAATGACTACGAATGACTAAGAAAAAATCAGAGAATACAACTGCATTTAAAAAAATTACAAAATGGCTTTGGATTGCTTTTATAGGTGGTTTTGTATTCATAGCCCTTATGTTTCTTTTAGGATCGATAGGTGTTTTTGGAGCCTTGCCAACATTTGAAGATTTAGAAAATCCTGAAAATAACTTGGCAACCGAAGTTATTTCTATTGATGGTAAAACCTTAGGTAAATATTATAAAGAAAATAGAACACCAATCAGGTATAAAGATTTACCAGAAAATTTAGTAAAAGCTTTAGTTGCAACTGAAGATGTGCGTTTTTATGAGCATTCAGGTATCGATTTTTATGGTACAACCAGAGCAGTTATTAAATTAGGTAGAGATGGTGGTGCCAGTACTGTTACACAACAATTGGCAAAATTACTTTTTCATGGTGAAGGCTCAAAAAGTTTACCTGAAAGACTGGCACAAAAAGTAAAAGAATGGATTATCGCCATCCGTTTAGAAAGACAATATACCAAGCAAGAAATAATTACCATGTATTTTAATAAGCAAGGTTTCTTGTTTAATGCTGTAGGTATCCGTTCTGCAGCTCGTATTTATTTTGGTAAAGAACCTAAAGAATTAAAAATGGAAGAGGCGGCTGTATTGGTAGCTATGCTTAAAAACCCAAGACAATACAATCCGCATAGAGAAATTTCAAAAGCCAAATCATTATTACGTAGAAACGTGGTATTGAAACAATTAGAAAGAAATGGAGATATTACCATGAGTGAAAAAGATTCTCTTCAAAATTTACCAATGGTTCTAGATTTCTCTCCTGAAGATACAGGTTATGGAGTTGCTACTTATTTTAGAGAATACTTAAGAAAATTCTTAAAAGGTTGGGTAAAAGACAATAAAAAACCTGATGGTTCTAAGTATAATATTTATAGAGACGGATTAAAAATACATGTAACTTTAGATTCTCGTATGCAAAAATATGCAGAAGAAGCGATGGAAGAACATATGTCTAACCTACAACGCGTATTTTTTAAAGTACAGAAAAAAAA
>DOIV01000078.1:3108-5958 GCA_003511845.1 Flavobacteriaceae bacterium
TCTGCAATGAAACGTTCTAACCGTTATAAACGGATGAAAAAACAAGGCGTTTCAGAAGCCGAAATTGAAAAATCTTTCGATAAAAAGACAAAAATGCGTATTTTCTCTTGGAAAGGAGATCTTGACACTATCATGTCACCATTAGATTCTATCAGGTATTACAAGCACTTTTTACAAGCGGGTTTGCTTTCTGTTGAAGCTCAAACAGGTCATGTAAAAGCATGGGTTGGTGGTATCAATTACAAACATTTTCAATACGACCATGTTAAACTAGGTAGGCGTCAAGTAGGGTCAACATTCAAGCCTTTTGTGTATGCTACAGCCATCAATCAGTTACAATTATCACCTTGTGAAGAATTGTCAAATACCATTTGGACAATCCCAGCTGGGAAATACGGATTAAAAGAAGACTGGGCACCAGCAAATTCAGATCATAAATATGGCGGATTTAAAACCTTAAAGAATGCACTAGCCACATCTACTAACGTTGTTACTGCTCAATTGATTGATAAAACTACACCAGAAAATGTAGTGAAACTGGCAAAAAATTTAGGAATAGAAAGTGACTTAATACCAGTGCCCTCCATTGCTTTAGGTACAGTTGATTTAACCTTATATGAAATGGTTGGGGCTTATAATACTTTCCCTAGCAAAGGAATGTATGTTAAACCAATGATGGTATTGCGTATTGAAGATAAAAACGGAACAGTATTGGCTGATTTTACACCTAAAACTAAAGAAGCTCTTAGTGAAGAAGCTGCGTATACTGTTGTAAATTTACTAGAAGGGGTTACTCAATATGGTTCTGGTGCTCGTTTACGCGGATGGACTAGAAATCCTGATAGTATCGTGACAGGACATCCTTATAATTTTAAAAATGCTATTGCGGGTAAAACAGGAACAACACAAAATCAATCTGACGGTTGGTTTATGGGCTTTGTGCCAAATTTGACAACTGGAGTTTGGGTTGGTGGTGAAGATAGAGCAGTACACTTCCCTGGTATTGGTAGAGGGCAAGGTGCTTCCATGGCATTACCAATTTGGGCTTTGTATATGAAAAAATGTTATGCGAATAAAGACTTGAAAATTAGTGATAAAGCATTTAGAAAACCTGCAAATATGACAATTGAATTAGACTGTGAAAAATACCAACAGAACAATGTAAAAAGTGACAGTACCGCTGTAGATGATGCAGATTTTTTTAATTAAATTTTAAACATTGGAAGCCGCTTGGACACCAAATAAAGATTGTATTGAGCAAAGCAACATTTATAAAATGATGCAAAAACATGGTTTTAACAATTACAACGATTTTTGGAAATGGTCTATTACACAAAAAAATCAGTTTTGGTCAGAAACCATTGACAAATTAGAAATCAAACTTTCAAAATATTATTCCACTGTTTTAGACCTATCAGATGGTGTAGAAAACCCACAATGGCTTAAAGACGCCCAATTAAATATTGTAGATAGTTGTTTTCAAAATGATGATGACGCTATCGCTATTGTTTTTCAAAAAGAAAGTGATGAAATTCAAAATATTACTCAAAAAACACTTGAAGAACTGGTCAATAAAATTGCCAATAGTTTTAAGAATTTTGATGTAAAAACAGGAGATTGTATTGCTATTGATATGGCAATGACTTTAGAAGCAGTAGCGATCTATTTAGCAGCTATAAAAGCAGGAATCACAGTAGCCACAATTGCAGATAGCTTTACACCCAATGAAATAGCTGTTCGACTTAAGATTACAAAACCTAAACTAGTTTTTACACAAAATGTATTACTAAGAGCAGGTAAAACATTGCCTATATACGAAAAAGTTATCGAAGCCAATGCTTCTAAAATTATAGTGATTAATGTTACCGCTGAAAATATAAAATTAAGAGATGATGATGTAATTTGGACAGATTTTTTATCAGAAAACACCTCTTTTAAAAGTGTAACTCAGCATCCTGATGACACTATAACGGTATTATTTTCTTCTGGCACTACTGGCGAACCCAAAGCAATTCCATGGACACATACAACACCTATAAAAAGTGCATCTGATGGTTATTACCATCATAATATTCAAAAAAATGATGTAGTATGTTGGCCTACCAATTTAGGTTGGATGATGGGTCCTTGGCTTATTTTTGCTACTTTAATTAATAAAGGAACGTTGGCGTTGTATTATGGAGCTCCTTTAAATAGGGAGTTTGGTGAGTTTGTTCAAAATGCTAAGGTGAATATGTTGGGCATTGTACCGAGTATTGTAAAACATTGGAAAAAAACAAAATGTAATGAAAATTTAGACTGGAATGCCATCAAGTGTTTCAGTTCAACGGGTGAAGTTTCTAATCCGTCAGAAATGGAATACTTAATGCAATTGGCAAATAATAAACCTGTTATTGAATATTGTGGAGGTACAGAAATTGGTGGTGCTTATGTAACCAGTACCCTAGTGCAAGATAATATTCCGAGTACATTTTCTACCCAAGCTTTAGGGACGGAATTTGTCTTATTAGACGATGAAAATAAACCTGCGGATAAAGGAGAATTGTTTTTGATTCCGCCTATTTTGGGCTTGTCTAACTCGTTACTCAATAGAGATCATCACGAAGTCTATTTTAAAGATACGCCGAACTATAAAGGACAAAAATTACGTCGTCATGGCGATCAGTTATTGCGATTAGAAAATGGCTATTATAAAGCTCAGGGTAGGGTAGATGATGCTATGAATTTAGGAGGTATCAAAGTGAGTTCTGTACAAATAGAAGCTCTAGTTAATCAATTAGATTTTATAAAAGAATCTGCGGCTGTGGCAGTTTCCCCTGTGGGTGGAGGAGCAAGTTTGTTGGTGATTTA
>DOIV01000333.1:0-5250 GCA_003511845.1 Flavobacteriaceae bacterium
AAAATGCTTCAAAACTTGACATCCCTATGTTAGTAATTCACGGTACAGGAGATCGATTAATCAGTCATAAAGGTTCAGAAGAATTTGTAAAAAATACGCAAGAGAAAGCAACACTAAAATTATTTGAAAACGGATTTCACGAACTACATAATGATAGTTGTAAAGAAGAAATGCTAGAAACTGTATTGAACTGGACAAACAATCAACTAAAACATCAATCTAAGCTATAAACTTATGAAAAAGTTACTTTTTTTTACTTTCTTATTATTTCATCAATTCTTTTTTGGACAAGATCTTTTTGATAGCCCGCTAACTTCAACTATTGCTTCTGTAGACAATACAGAAGAAAATTTGTACATCAATAAAAGAGCTACAGCAGTTACTAATGAAGAATTTACTTCGTTGGTGTTGAAAAACAGACTAGAAGAATTAAATATCAAAACACCTTTTAACGTCCCTTACAACGCAACTGTTGAACGTTTTATTCGCTTATATTTAAAAACAAAAAAAGAAGACTTCTCCAATTTAATGGACAAAGCCAATTACTATTTTCCGATTTTTGAAGAAGCTTTAGATAAATATAATATTCCGCTAGAAATTAAATATTTAGCTGTTGTAGAATCTGCTTTAAAACCATCAGCAAAATCTAGAGCTGGGGCAAAAGGGCTTTGGCAATTCATGTACCATACAGGTAAAGAGTACGGATTAAATGTCACTTCATATATTGATGAACGCACAGACCCTATAAAAGCAACTGAGGCAGCATGTAAATACTTAAAAAAATTACATGATAGGTTTGATGATTGGGATCTTGCCTTGGCAGCTTATAATGCCGGCCCAGGAAATGTTTCTAAAGCGATTAGACGTTCTGGAGGCAAAATAAATTATTGGAATATTAGGCAATATTTACCAGCTGAAACCAGAAGTTATGTACCCGCTTTTTACACCACATTATATCTTTTCGAATTTGGTGAAGCACATCAAATCTATCCTAATAATATAAAAATTAATTATTTTGATACAGATACACTCCATATCAAAGAAAGATTAACATTTGCTCAAATTGAAAAAAGAATAGGTATTAATAAAGAATTGTTGACTGCTTTAAACCCGCAATACAAACTAGGCATTATCCCTTTAAGTAAAGATACTTATCATGTCTTAACCTTACCTCAAAATTTAATTACAAAGTTCATTTCAAATCATTCCATTTTAGCATCTGAAATTAAAACTCAAGAAAAACCTACTTATATTACTGCAACCATCAACAACAGTTATGTAGTTATAGAAAGAGATAATTTACCTAAAATTGCTAGAAAATTCGACATTTCTTTAGCTCAGTTAAAAAAATGGAATGGTTTAGAAACTGATTTTCTGATTGAAGGACAGCGTTTGGTTATTTCAAATAAAAAATCTAAAGCCATACAACAACATAATAGCACCGCTAAAGTATTCACGTCTACTCTTGAACCTCAAAACCCAAAGTCTTATACTGTTAAAAATGGAGAATCACTTTTTTTAATTTCTAAAAAATTTCCTAACATTTCAATCCGTCAACTTCGTAACTGGAACAATCTCTGGGGTGTCTCTTATGTTAAACCTGGTACAGTTTTAAAAATTTTAACTAAATCTGAATAATTTATTATGCCCACAGGCGTTATCATACTGTTTGATATTTTACACAAGCTTTGTAGAGAAACAGAGAACATTTACTGTTTAAAATAATTTTTATATTTTAGCCATCTTCAAACTTAGTTTTAATCTGTCCCTAATCTAAAATTTTAGAATGATAAAGTCATTTTTAGTACCACTATTATTAAGTATTTCTTTTATTGTCTCAGCACAAGAAAACAACACGCAACTTACTGACAGTAAGAACACTAACAATAAAGTAACATTGAATATCTCTGCGAATGATAAAAAAGACGGTAGTGTAGAGCTTATTGACCACAAAGATGCAAGTAAAATTGATAGTCTTTGGTTACAAACATTAAGTCAATCTTCTTTAAATAGTGATTTTGAATTTGTAGATCCAGACGAAAAGATAAATGACACTATTTATAACAATCTTAGTACCGAACTTCTTAAAGAACGACTTGCCCATTTAAATGCAACGACTCCTTTTAATGTTGAGTACAACCCTTCTTTAGAGCGATTGATAAAACATTATCTAAAAACTCGTAAAGAAACTATGGGGAAATTAATAGGTAAAGCTGCTTATTATTTTCCAATGTTTGAAGAGCATTTAGACAAATACAACATTCCGTTAGAGATAAAATATTTGGCAATTGTTGAATCTGCTTTACGCCCTAGAGCACGCTCTAGAGTTGGTGCAGCTGGTCTTTGGCAATTTATGTACTACACAGGTAAGCAATTCAATCTAGATGTAAATTCTTATGTAGATGACAGGCATGATCCGATAAGAGCTACTGAAGCTGCTTGTAAATTTCTAAAAAGCTTACACAAAACCTTTGGCGATTGGGATTTAGCCTTGGCAGCATACAATTCTGGCCCTGGTAATGTCTCTAAAGCCATTAGACGTTCTGGTGGGAAGCGAAATTATTGGAATATTAGACATAATTTACCTAGAGAAACTGCTGGGTATTTACCTGCATTTTATGCAACTTTATATTTAATGGAATATGCTGAAGAACATGGCATTCGTCCTCAAAAATTCATAACTAACAATAGGTTTGAAACAGATACTATTGTTGTAAAACAACAAATTACTTTTGACCAAGTCAATAAAATATTAAAGACAGACAATGAATTGTTAGAATTCTTAAACCCTCAATACAAACTCAACATCATCCCTCTTGTAGAAGGGAAAAATTATACGTTACGTCTACCTATACATTTAATAGGTAAATTTGTTTCTAATGAAAAAGAAATTTATGCTTATGCTAAAACAGAGAATGATAAACGAGAAAAAACTTTACCAAAGCTTTTCAATTCACCCCAAAGAATTCGCTATAGAGTTAGAAATGGCGATTATTTAGGGAAAATTGCCAAAAGATACCGCGTTGGTGTTTCTCAAATAAAAAGATGGAACGGTTTACGCTCTAACAAATTAAAAATTGGTCAACGTTTAACTATTTATCCTAAAGGGTATAAAACTACATCAACAAAAAAGAAGTCAACAAAAAGTAAAAAACCTACTTATAAAAACAGCCCTAAAGGAAAATACACAACCTATACGGTTAAAAAAGGTGATTCATTATGGATCATTTCTAGAAAATTTCCTAAAGTTTCTGTGCAACAAATTAAAGATTGGAACAATATTTGGAGTGTTAAAAACCTAAAGCCCGGCACTAAGCTAAAAATTTATAAAAGCTAAAAGATGAAAACAATCCTAATTTCTGCATTATTATTACTTATATCATTAACTTCTTGTAAAGATAAAAAAGGAATTACACTTCAAGAATCTGCAGGAAGGATAAATCACATTGTAATCGTTATTGAAAATGATTTATGGAAAGGAGTAATAGGAGACTCATTACGAGAGATTATTGCAGCTCCGATATTAGGATTACCTCAAGAAGAAACTCAATTTTCAATCAATCAAGTGTCACCAAAAAAATTCAGTCGTATCTTTCAAAAGTATAGAAATATCTTGCTTGTTGGTATTAGTGATAATGAAGGTTTTTCTGTTAAAAAAAATATCTATGCAAAGCCTCAAATCACATTAAACCTTTTAGGAAAAGACAGCAATTCTTTACTTAAATTGATAGGAGAACATCAAGAAGATATTATTTCTGTATTTAAAAATTCTGATATAAAGATTCTTCAGAAAAAAATAACAAAAAAGCATTATAATACTGACAGCCTTAAAACTTTTAAAAAGTTAAATGTACAATTAAAAGTACCTGAAAATTATGCTTTAGTTGATGATACCAATGATTTTTTGTGGTTCAGACAAGATATCCCTAAAGGTAGTATGAATATTATTGTCTATGCTTTACCTCTACAAGATAAAGACAGTATTGTAAATAATATTGTTGAAGCAAGAAATGCTATTGGTAAAAAATACATTCCAGGTCAATTTGATGACACCCATATGATTACTGAAGCTGCCTATACTCCATTTACAAAAGAAACCCAAATTGATGGGAAAATGGCTTTTGAAACTAAAGGAAAATGGGAAGTAAAAGGAGATTTTATGGCAGGTCCATTTTTAAATTACACAGTAATTGACAAAACCAACAATCGTTTAATAGTTGTTGAAGGCTTTACTTTTGCACCTTCAGTTAAAAAACGTGATTACATGTTTGAACTTGAAGCTATTTTAAAGACTTTAAAAATTTGAAGTCATAAAAGTTTGCAAGTCCCCTTGAGCATCACTAAAAATCAAAAATACTTTTAACTCTTGGTGATTTTCTAAAAAAACCTGTGCATCTCCTAAAGACATTGCCATCAAAGCTGTTGCATAAGCATCTACATCTGCACAATCTAACTCACCAATTACTGTAACACTTAATAAATTGTTTTGAGCTGGGTAACCTGTTTTCGGATTTATAATATGTGCATATTTTTTACCAGTAATTGTGTCTACCTTATACTTACGATAATTACCTGAAGTTGCCGTTGATTCATTCTTTAATTCTAAAATCTTTTTTATAGAGCGTGTACCATCAAAATTAGGGTTCTCAATACCCATTTTCCATGGTTTGTTTTTAATTTTATTGACACCTCTTGTTCTAATTTCACCTCCAATTTCAATCAAATAATTATCAATTTGTTTACTTTCTAAAAACCTGCCAGCAATATCTATAGCATAACCTTTGGCAATGGCATTAAAATCAAAATAAATACTATCGTTTTCTTTATTAATTTTATGATTCATCAACTTTACTTTGTTAAAGCCAACCAAATCTAATAATTGTTTTATTTTTATACTACCTGGCTTTGTTTTGTGTTTTTCAGGTCCAAAACCCCATGCATTGACTAAAATTCCTATAGTAGGGTCGAAAACCCCATTAGTCTCTTTATATATTTTTAATGATTTTTTATATACTTCAACAAAGTAGTCATCGACAACAACTGTAGTATCTCCCCTATTTATTTTAGAAATATCTGATGTGAATATATAGGTAGATAATGATTTATTTACTAAATGAAATAAACTATCAATTGACTTGGTAACATCTCTTTGCTTTTTATCAAAATAAGTAACGTGATATGTAGTGCCAAAAGCAAGCCCTTCTAATTTTAAATTTTTTGAATGTTTATTCTCTTTACAGGATAATAAAC
>DOIV01000333.1:5603-8669 GCA_003511845.1 Flavobacteriaceae bacterium
TTTTCAAAGGTAAAGTTTTATTTATGTTAAAATCCTATTAAAAACCTCTTTGCTCAATTTTTTTTTTAATAACTTCGCAACATAATCTATAAATTAATAACACTATCAATTATGAAGAAAATTCATTTTCTATCCCTAGCAGTAATATTATTATTGTCATCTTGTGTATCGCAAAAAAAATTCGATCTATTACAAGGACAGTATGATGCTGCTAAAACCGAATTAACAGATGTCAAAGCGAAAGTTTTAGAATGTCAAGTTCAAAAAGATAAATTTAAAAACCAAGTTGCTGTTTTAGAAGAACAAAATAAGTTTTTAAAAGAAAATCAAGCAAACTCTATCCGTCAAATTGAAAACTTAACTACACTCTCACAATCTGCAAGTAGTAATATTGGTGATATTGTTGCTCAGTTGAGCGAAAAAGACAAATATATTAATGGGATTAGAGGTGCGATGTCTAGAAAAGATTCTGTTAATTTAGCACTGGCTGTTCATTTAAAAAGTGCTTTATCTGATGGCATACAAGATGAAGACATTATTATTGATGTTGAAAAAACAGTAGTTTATATTTCTATCTCTGATAAGTTATTATTTAAGAGTGGTAGTTCTGTAATTTCAACTAAAGCAAAAGAATTACTAGCTAAAGTTGCTACAGTAATTGCTAATAAACCTGACATGGAAGTTATGGTAGAAGGTTATACTGACAACAGACCAATTAGATCTGCAAGAACTAAAGACAATTGGGACTTGAGTACGCAAAGAGCTACTGCTGTAATTAGAGTTTTACAAAATAATTACAAAATAGATCCAAAAAGGTTGATTGCAGCTGGTAGAAGTGAATATTTACCATTAGCTACTAACGATACTCCTGAAGGGCGTTCTAGAAACAGAAGAACAAGAATTGTTATTTTACCAAAGCTAGACCAATTCTTTGATATCTTAGAGCAAAAACCTGAAGGTGCTGCCGCAAAAGGAATTGAAGAAGGTAAATAGTAAAAAAATTATATTTAGAAAAAGCTCGACAGTTGTACAATTGTCGAGCTTTTTTAGTTTAATAATTCACTCATAGTATCCTTATAGATTTTAAAACTAGAAATATTATGATGTGTACCGTTCTTTAAAATTATAAAATCAATGTTTTTTTCACCAGCAGTTTCTACTAATTTCTGACTTGACTCAATGGGTATCATTTTATCTGAATCTCCATGAAAAATAGCTATAGGACAATTTATTTTACCTATAAAATTATTGGTTTCAAACTTAAATTTTAATAACCATCGGTGTGGTAAAAAGGGCAATTTATGCTGAGCTAAATCTATTAAACTATAAAACGGAGCTTCTAAAATTAATTGCTTTGGTTTATTCTCCTTGGCTACTTTTGCAGCAAAAGTACAACCTAATGAACGTCCATAAATTGAAATATTTTCTTCTTTAAAAAACTGCTTTACATAATCATAAGCCAATTGAGCATCTTGATACATTTTAGACTCAGTTCTGGCATCAGTATTTTTTCCATAACCTCTATAATCAATCACAAATACATCATAGCCATAACTTGTATATGGAGCTACTATTTTTCCCCAACGTTCTAAATTCCCTTTATTACCATGAAAATAAAGTAAAACGCCTTTAGGTCCATTTACTTTAAAATGCAAGGCATTAATTAAAGAATTGTCATTTGTTTTTAAGTGTACTTCTTCAAATTTTGTTGCAAAAGTAAAAGAGAAATTTTTAGCTAGTTTTTTTGGTCTGAAAATTATTTTTTCTTGAAAAAAATACAATCCAAGTACAATAAACACATAAAAAGCAATGCATATATAACTAATTTTTTTAAGCATTAATTCGTCTTTTTTCGTTTGCTTCTTATAAAATCAATACTTGTTTGTTCTCTATCAACTGCAATAATTTCTTTTGAGAGTAGTATCTCTTTTAATGCTCTGTGGTACCCTTCAAAGTTATGTAGATTTTTATGTCCGCCATCAATAATAGGATATAGTCTCGTTAATTTTGGATTAATTTCAGATAGTCTTACTCCTGATTTCATCGGTATCACCTTATCATTAGTGCCATGGATAATTTTAATTGGGCATTTTACATATTTCATCCATTTATAAGTAGGCATTGAATATCGCATGACCAATCGCAAGGGGATGAAAGGTAAATATCGCTTTGCGTTGTTTGACATGCTATAATATGGACAAGCCAAAATTAACATTCTAGGGTTATTCATCGATGCAACTTTTGTAGCTAAACCCGTACCTAAAGACCTTCCGTAAACAATAATATATTTTTCATCTACATTTTGCTTTATCTTATCATAAATTGCAAGAGCGTCATCTTTCATGGCTTGTTGGTTTCTTTTACCTGTACTTTTACCAAAACCTCTATAATCCATCATAATGACATCCCAATTATGCAAGGTGAAATCTACAGCGAACTTACCCCATCCTTTAATACTTCTTGAGTTTCCTTTTAAATAAAAAACTACTCCTTTTGGGTTCTTGGTTTTAAAATGCAATCCGTTAATCATCACCTTATCAGATAACTGAACATTATATTCTTCTACTTCTTGATTCTCATATTGAAAAATAAAATCTTTAGGTAACTTTTCTGGATGAAAAATAAACCGTTCTTGAAAAAAGTATAAAACAACACTAATTACAATAATACTGATAACGACAATTGATATGATTAAGGTCCAGTTCATTTAAATGAATGCTAAATATACAAAACTTAATTGTATGTCTGTAAAGTGACATAAAACTTTGTATTGTCATTAAGTTCTAGACGCGGAAGTATCAGAATTTCATTTAGCTGTATATAAAAATTATAACAATAAGTCCATGAAACAAGTTATGGGTGGCGTAGTTAATTATTACAAAAAACGGATATACAAAAAATTAATATTAAGGATAAAAAAGTTGTTTTTAATAAAGGATTAATGAGCTAAATAGTTTATCACATAACAATCCCGTCCTAAACGTTTTTTTTAAACTTTTGAAAAGGCTTAGTTTATTGAACTCATCCACTTTTATTAACATGTTTAGGTTATTTTTAATGTTTTGT
>DOIV01000333.1:9050-9341 GCA_003511845.1 Flavobacteriaceae bacterium
GACATAAGGAAATTGCTAAAGCTTCATTCGTTCCCAAACCTCCATGCATTATGCTATCGCATCGCACTTCAGTTTCTACACTCATTATTTCTAAGTCTGACCAATTAAGCTTTGTGCTAGAATAAAATTTAATTTTCTTGTTTTTAAAATTAATTAGGAAGCTATTGATCACATAACTATCTTCTAACAATTAAAACTTCATCATCAGAAAATTCCATCCAAGCAAAATCATATAAGTGATGGTACATTTTTCCTTTACTGTTTATATGAAAGTGTGTAATGTATTTAAAA
>DOIV01000332.1 GCA_003511845.1 Flavobacteriaceae bacterium
GGTGCTCTATTGATTTCATCTGCCAATACAAAATTGGCGAAAATCGGTCCTTTTTTAATGGTAAAATCATTCTCCTTCATGTTATAAATCATAGTACCTATAACATCTGCTGGCAATAAATCTGGTGTAAATTGAATTCTACTAAATGATCCTTTTACAGCTTTAGAAAGTGTGTTGATGGCTAAGGTCTTTGCAAGGCCAGGAACGCCTTCTAACAAAATATGTCCGTTACCTAACAAACCTATCAATAAGCGTTCAATCATGTGTTTTTGACCTACAATAACTTTATTCATTTCTAAAGTTAACAAATCAACAAAGGCACTTTCTTTTTGTATTTTTTCGTTGATGGCTCTAATATCAACACTTGGGTTTTGTTCTTCCATACTTTAATTAAAAATTTATCGCAATACTACATTAATATTTTAAGGATAACAAAAGTAGCACTTGCATAGAGGTTTTGCTGTTAAAATTTGGTTAAAAAGAAGTCAATAAATTCTTAAATTTACTGACTATTAAAGCATATTTACAATATCGTGTTTATAAGCAATTTAAACTACCAATAAGTAAATTTATAGAGTCTAATTTTTGCTATTCAATAAAAAAACAGCATATTTGCTCGCTATAAACTAATTTAAAACAAAATTATGAAAACAAAAATTTACTTATTTTTAGTAGTAATGTTGTTCACAGCTACTGCATTTGCACAGTCTTATGAAGTGACAGGTGTTGTAACTGACAACAACAAACAACCCGTACCAGGTGCTACGGTTGTAATTAAAGGTACCACGACAGGTACTACAACAGATTTTGATGGTAAATACACCTTATCTGTAGAAAAAGGAGACGTATTGGTTTTTACCTCTGTAGGTTATGAGGAAACTTCTAAAACTATGGACGGCTCTACTTCTGTAAATGTTTCTATGGCTGAAGGTCTTGTATTAGACGAAGTTGTGGTTACGGGTAACCGTGCAAAGCCTAGAACTGCACTTGATTCACCTGTACCAATTGATAATATTAGTGCAAAAGAATTACAAAGAAGTGGTAAAATTCAGGTAGAACAAATGCTGACTTATAAAGTACCTTCATTTAACTCTGCTACTCAAGCTATTTCTGATGCAACGGCTCACTTTGACCCTGCAGATTTAAGAGGATTAGGCCCAAGTAGAACGTTGGTATTAATGAATGGGAAAAGAATGAAGCAATCGGCTCAAATATACCTAAACGGTACACCAGGAAAAGGTGAAGTTGGTATTGACTTGAAAAGTTTCCCTAATGCTGCTGTAAAAAGAATTGAAGTATTACGTGATGGTGCATCTGCACAGTATGGATCTGATGCCATTGCTGGTGTAATCAACATTATCTTAAAAGATGATACAGATTTTTCTGAAGTAAATACTCATGCAGGTATTACAAGTGAAGGTGATGGTTTTAATATGGGTATTGATTTCAATTCAACTTTTAAATTAGGTGAAGGGACTGTAAACTTAAGTTTAGAACATTACAATCAAAAAATAACAAATAGAGCTGGTGATTTAGGTGTAGGTGGCTTACCAGGAGCTCCAAATGTTGGTGACTATATAGATGCGAATGATCCATTATATATACGTGATGTAACTTATCACAATAACTTATTAGAGTGGGTTAAAGACAACCCAGGTATTGGTATGATTGTTGGGCAACCTGAATTGAAAAAAAATTCTGCATTAGCAAACTTAACTTATCCTTTAGGAGATAATGCTGAATTTTACACATTTCATACTTTCACAAAAAGAAAAGGTAAAAGTTTTGCTTACTATAGAGCTCCACAATGGAGACCTGATGTTCAAGCAGCTGAATTCTTATCAGATTATGTAGACCATGTTGGATACCATCCAACTTTTGAAACTGTAGTATTAGACAATATGAATGTTGCTGGTATTAAGTTTGATTTAGGAGGTTTCAAGACAGATTTAAGTGCTACTTATGGTAGAAACTATGTTGATTATACCGTTAATAATTCTGTAAATAGAGATTATTTAGCAGACCACGGCACATCACCAAGAACATTTCACCCAGGTGGGTACGCATTTAGTAACTTTATTACCAATTTAGACTTTAGTAAAGAATTTAATGATATGGTAAGTACTTCTTTTGGGTTAGAATATAAAGAAGAGTATTATAAAGGTCATAAAGGAGATGAAAGATCTTATTATGGTGGTGGTTCAGATTCATTTGCTGGTATCAAACCAGCTGAAGCTATGGATGTAAGTCGTAATAACTTCGCTGCTTATGTAGGTTTAGATTTTGATATTACTGAAGCTTTCCTTATCGGTGGTGCTGCACGTTATGAAGATTTCTCTGATTTTGGTTCTAATTTTTCTTGGAAAGTAAATGGTAGATTTAAAATAGGTGATAATGTTGCTTTAAGAGCATCTGCAAGTACAGGTTTTAGAGCACCAACTTTACATCAAAGGTATATTCAATTGACACAATATATTATTGTTTCTCCAAATCCTGATCCGCAATTACAAGGTACTTTACCTAATAATTCTGATGCAGTTAAAGGCTTAGGTGTGCCAAACTTACATGCTGAAACTTCTCAAAATTTCTCATTTGGAGGTACTGCAAAATTTGGAAAATTAAACATTACTGCTGATATTTATCAAATATCTGTTGATGATAGAGTATTATTCTCTTCTCAAATTAAGCCATTAGACGGGGCTTTAGATGGATCTGATCCAGTTGAGCAAATTTTAATAGATAATGATGTGTTGGCTTTACAATTCTTTATCAATGCAGTAAATACAAAAACTACTGGTACAGACATTGTAATAGACTACTCTAACGTACCTGTTGGTGAAGGTTCTTTTGGTGCTAGTTTAGCAATGAACTTCAACAACACTAAACTAGAAGGGAAAGTTGCAAACCCTTCTATTTTAGAAACTGGTGGTTATGATATCTTTAACCATAGAGAAGAATTACGTATTACTGATTCAAGACCAAAATCTAAAATATTATTAGGTTTAAATTATGCTGTTAGCGGATTTAATGTAGCTTTAAACAATACACGTTTTGGTGAAGTTACTGTAGCTGGTGAAACTGCAGTTGATGATCAAGTACATTCGTCTAAAATTGTAACTGACTTTATTATGGGTTACGATTTTTCTGATTCTGTATCTTTATCATTTACAGCAAACAACTTATTTGATGTCTACCCAGATATTTTAAATGATGGTACAAATGGTACTGTAGATTTAAGAAGTGCAGGAGGAAGATTTGACTACAGTTCTGAAGTTACTCAAATGGGACAATTAGGAACAAATTTCATGTTAAGTTTAAAAATGAAATTTTAAATCTTAATAATTATAATTGATAAAAACCTCGCTTTCAGCGAGGTTTTTATATATTTACAAAACTTATATTTATACAACATGACTATTAAAAAACTATTTTTTACACTTCTTATCCTTTTTACACTTTCAAACTGTTGTAAAAAAGAGGCTGCTAAAGAAGAAAAAACCACAACAGAGAATCAAATTATTGAACAAACAGAAATTACAAGTGAAGTATTAAATCCTGATGCTTATGCAAAACGGATGAGTGCAGAAAAAGTACAATTGATTGACATAAGAACCTTAGAAGAATTTAATTACGAGCATATAAAAAATGCAGATAACCTCAACGTAATGGATAGTACTTTTACTGATAAAATTACAAAATATTCAAAAGACATCCCGGTTTATGTGTATTGTACTGCTGGTGGTAAACGAAGTGTAGATGCTGCCAAAATATTCAAAGACAATGGTTATAATGTAGTGAATTTAGAAGGTGGAATAGTAGCATGGACTAAAAAGGGTCATCAGTCTATGAAACAAACCAGCTTGCTTAAGTAATAAGTTAGTTGTTCTATCACGAATTTAATACAAAAATTATTTTGTCAATTCTAACAAAATATGGGGAAGCTATTTAAACACAATGTTTTTGAGATTCTTCATCGCTTTTTTGTCGCTCTGACTGAATGACATCGTCTATTAAAGTAAAACCTTTATTTAACAAAGAATTGTAACTTATATCACCTACAAAGAATATATTTAAGATTACCTTTGCATAAACTAAAACATAAAAATTATGAAAAAATTAATAAACATTTCGTTAATAGCAACATTTATTTTCACCTTAACAAGTTGTGCTCAAAGTAAAACTAAAGATGTAGATACCGACCAAGCAAAACCAACAGTAGAATTAATAAGTCCAACAGATTTAAACACAAAATTAGGCGATATTCAATTGGTTGATGTTAGAACACCAAAAGAACATGCTGAAGGACATGTTAAAGGCTCTAAAAACATCAATTTTTATGATGATGATTTTATTACTCAAATCTCAACATTAGATAAGGACAAAGAGATTTATGTCTATTGTAAAAGTGGTGGTAGAAGTGGTAAAGCTGCACAAAAATTAAAAGCAGCTGGCTTTAAAAAAGTGTATGACTTGCAAGGTGGCTTTAAGAACTGGAGCGGAAGTAATTTAGAGGTTGTAAAATAATATTATCGTGAAATAACTAAAAATGAAAACAACAAATTTAATTAGTGTATTAGCAGCAGTTTTACTGCTATTAAGTTGTGAAACAAAGCAAAAACAAACTCCTAATAATGAAAATAAAACAGAAGTAGTTTCACAATCAACAGAACATAAACAAGAAGTTAGAAAAGATGATAATTATGGTATTATCACAAAGAGAAGTTTTGTAGATGTTAAAACAACAATGGATAGATTAGAAAAAATTATCTCCAAAAAAGAAGATGTAAGACTTTTTAATCGAATCAATCATGCAGAAAATTCAAGAAATACAGGAGAAAAAAATGTACTAGACTCTGAGTTAGTCATTTTTGGCAACCCAAAAGTAGGTTTAAAAATGCTTTCTAAAGATCCTAGAGCAGGAATTGATTTACCTTTAAAAATATTAGCTTATAAAGCTAAAGACGGAAAAGTTTATGTTTCTTATAGAGATGTTTCTTATTTTGACAAAATATATAATTTAGAAGGTTGTGAAGCAAAAGATAAAATGAGTGCCGCAATTAATAAAATGAGTGATATTATAACAAAATCACCTGAAGATTTTAAATTATTTTTAGAAAAATCTAAATCTTAATTATTACTTATTATAACTATTGATTAACATCTGGTTTTTAAGTTTTTTGGTTAAACTATAAAATATTAAATGTTGTTGCAATGGAATATGAAGGACAAGAGAAAAAAACAAATAAAAATTTGTAAGTTTGGTCTACTTTTTTCGACCATCTTTAGTAAGAATACTTAACTAAAAATACAATAAAAATGACTACAATAAATATATTAAACTTAAAATGTAATGGTTGTGCTAGCACCATTAAAAAAGGATTACTTTCATTAGAAGGTGTAAACGAAGTTGAAGTAACTTTAGAAAACTCTGAAATTAAAATTAATGAAGTTTCAGAAGCAATTTTTACTAATGTAAAAAAGAAACTTTCAAAAATGGGTTACCCTGAAGTTGGTGATGCCAATACTATGATGCATAAAGCAAAATCTTTTGTGAGCTGTGCTAGTGGAAAAATGAGTGCAGAATAGTTATCAAATGCCATTCATCCCCGAAGTGTGTCGGGAGTAATAAGGAAAGAATGGAGTGAACCTGCCTGCGGTAGGCAGGGAATCTCAAGTAATTTTTATTGAAATCTCTAAACGGTTAAACGCATGCTAAACCGAAGTTCAAAAATTATCAATCTTAATTCAAAAGATGGCCTCTTTTAAAGAAATAATCAATCAAAAAACACCAGTTTTAGTCGATTTTAAAGCCGAGTGGTGCGGTCCTTGTAAAACCATGATTCCTATTTTAAAACAGGTAAAACAACAATTAAAAGACAAAGTGAAAATTGTCAAAATAGACGTTGATAAAAATCAATCTGTTGCTGCATCGTTTAAAGTTCAAGGTGTACCAACACTTATCCTTTTTAAAGAAGGAAAACAAGTTTGGCGACAATCTGGTGTTGTACCAGCCAATCAATTAGTGAGTTTATTAGAAAGTCATTTTTAAGTTCGTATTCTAATTTATCTAATTTTGGATAGAATTTCATTCATTTCCTTAATTGCTTCTGTAGGGTTATCAGCCTTATAAATTGCAAAAATCTGCTAATAATATTGATAGTGCTATTTTTTTACTGCTTTTACAACCGCCTCTGTTGTGATACCAAGTGCTTCGTATAGTTTTTTATAAGGAGCTGAAGCTCCAAATCTATCAATACCAATAATTTCACCATCTAAGCCTACATATTTATACCAAGATTGTGTAGCACCAGCTTCAATAGCAACTCTTTTACTAATAGTATCAGGTAGTACCGAACTTTTATAAGCTTTGTCTTGCTGATCAAAAACGTCTGTTGATGGCATTGATACAATTCTTATTTTTAAACCTTGTTTGTTTAATTCTTCTTTGGCAGTAACCGCTATTTCAACTTCAGAACCTGTTGCGATTATGATGGTATCAAAACCAGCATCCTCAGTCAATACATATCCTCCTTTTTGAGCATCGCTAGCTGGAGCATATCCTAAACTTTTTCTGTCATATACAGGTAAATTTTGACGTGTTAACACCAAGCAGGTAGGTTTTGTTGTGTTTTTTAATGCAGTTTTCCATGCTTCTGCAGTTTCATCTGCACACATTGGTCTTATTACTGACATATTAGGCATACACCTTAAAGATGCTAAGTGCTCAATAGGTTGGTGTGTTGGTCCGTATTCTCCTAATCCGATTGAATCATGAGTTAAAACATAAATAGATTGAACTCCCATTAACGCAGCCATACGCATAGCAGGACGCATATAATCTACAAACACGAAAAAAGTACCAGCATAAGGAATCATACCTCCATGTAAAGTCATTCCATTCATAATAGCTCCCATACCATGTTCTCTAACTCCGTAATGGATATATCTTCCTGTTGGATTTTGAGCTGAAAAAGATGCTTCACCTTTAGGAAATGTTTTATTAGATGGAGATAAATCTGCAGAACCACCCATTAAACTTGGAATAAGAGGAGCAATATAATCTAATACTTTACCTGATGCTGCTCTTGTTGCCATAGAACTTCCAGCTTCAAAAGCAGGAATTTCAAATGCTTCTTTAGAATACTTATTTTGATATGCTTGAAAAACAGCATCCCAATCTTTCATTAATTTTTCACCAGAATTTTGACTATCACCTCTTAAAGATGCTACATCTTCTGAAATGTAAAACTTTTTATCTGCAGGAAGCCCTAAAGCTTCTTTAGTTAATTTAATCTCATCTTCAGGAAACGGCTCGCCATGTGCCTTTGATGTACCTGCTCTATTTGGGCTACCAAATCCGATTTGAGTAGTACAAATAATAATAGATGGTTTTGCTGTATTATTCTTTGCCGCTTCAATTGCTTTTTCTATAGCATCATAATCATGTCCGTCAATACTCTGAACATCCCAATTATAAGCTTCAAAACGTTTGGCTGTATAATCACTAAATGACAAATCAGTATTACCATCAATAGTAATATTATTACTATCATATAATACAATTAGTTTATCCAAGCTATTATGCCCAGTAAAACCTGCAACTTCATGAGAAATACCTTCTTGCAAACAACCATCACCAACAATAACATAAGTATAATGATCTACAATTTTTGCATCACTTTTATTAAAACGTGCTGCTAAAGATTTTTCAGCTAAAGCCATCCCTACGCCATTTGCAATTCCTTGTCCTAATGGACCCGTTGTAGTTTCTACACCTTCGGTTTCATAATTTTCTGGATGCCCAGGTGTTTTACTTTCCCATTAGCGAAAGTTTTTTAAATCGTCAACAGACAAATCATATCCATACAAATGTAAAAGACTATATACTAACATGCTTCCATGACCAGCAGATAAAACAAATCGATCTCTATCTTCCCATTTAGGGTTATTGGTATTGTGTTTTAAAAAATTTTACCAAAGTACAGCTGAAACATCTGCCATACCTAATGGTAAACCTGGATGACCAGAATTAGCAGCTCCAACACCGTCCATAGATAAACCTCTAATAGTATTTGCAATTTTTTGTAGTTTGTTTGTGCTGTTTGATTTCATTGTATATGATTATTTTGAATTGGAATTTAGTTTAAATATAGGCTTGAGTTTTCTTAAAAAACAGATTTGTGATCTATAATTCACCTCTCATTTAGCAAATTTTAAAAACAACTAATTTTAATTCGGTAAACATACAGAACTTAAGATAGTTTTACCATTACTATCTTAATAAGACTTGATGTGGTTTCCATGTAATTGAGTCTCCCGTAAATTTATTTGGAATACTAATTAATTCTAAAGTTTTAGGAATGAATTTTATCAGTAAATAATCTTCTTTTTGATTTTTATAAAATTGATCCCAACCCTCTTTAAATTTAGATGCTTTGATTGATTCATCATTAATCAAATAAGCACTTCCCATTAAAGATACATAACCAAAATTAGCTTTATCATAATAATGTAAAGTCACCAAGCTGTTCTTTTCTATTTGTGCAACTTTTCTGCTTTTAGGGTTCGTTGCCAACCAAATAATAAAATTTTCATCAGGAGTAAATGGTTCCATTACTCTTGCTCTAGGTTGACCTTCGTTATCAATTGTTATAAGTGTACCGAAATAAGCTTCTTTAATTATTTTTTTAGAATGAATGATTATTTTCTGTTCTTCATTTGAAAAATCTCTTCGGAGGCTTTCAGGCACCTCTTTATTAGTACAAGAAGCAACTAAAATAATGATAAGTAGAAGATTGATATGGTTCATAAATTCAAAAATACAACATCTTCCTTCAAAAAACACCTGATTAAATTCTTTTTTGTAATTTTATAAATCCTTTAATTCTCTTAAAATAACTTCTAATGTCTTTTTTGCATCACCAAAAAGCATTTTAGTATTGTCTTTAAAAAACAACGGATTTTGAATTCCTGCATACCCAGGATTCATACTTCTTTTTAAGACAACCACATTTTTTGTTTTTGATAAATCTAAAATAGGCATTCCATAAATTTTACTACTTGGATCTTCTAAAGCAGATGGGTTTACAACATCATTTGCACCAACAACAATGGCAACATCTGTAGTTTCTAAATAGCTATTTGCTTCTTCTAAATCTAATAATTTGTCGTAAGAAATATCTGCCTCTGCCAATAAAACATTCATATGTCCAGGCATTCTTCCCGCAACTGGATGTATGGCATATTTAAATTCAACGTCTTTAGATTCTAATACAGTTTCTACTTCTTTAATTATTTTTTGTGCTTGAGCAACAGCCATTCCATATCCAGGGATAATACAAACTCGGTTAGAATAGGCTAATTGAATTGCCAAATCTGATGGGTTTATTTGTTTAGCATTACCATCGATACTCGTTTCTGAACTTTTATTGGAAGAAAAACTCCCAAAAATAACGCTTAACAAGGGCCTATTCATTGCTTTACACATCAATAATGTTAATATGATTCCCGAAGAACCAACTAAAACACCACCAAGTAACATCAATTTATTATCGGTCATTACACCAGAAATTGCGGCTGTAATTCCTGTTAATGAGTTCAATAACGATATTACTACAGGCATATCTGCACCACCAATTGGAGCTACTAGAGTAAGACCGTATAAAAGTGAAACACCAATAAAAACATACAATTGTGTTGTTGTTAACATTCCATTGTAGGAAAAATAAACGATAGCAACAATTGCAGTTATAAGAACCAAAATATTTACTACTGTAGAAAACGGAATTTTTAAATGTTTGTCTTGTAATTTTCCACTTAATTTTCCATAAGCAATTAACGAACCTAAGAAAGCAACAAAACCTAAAAACAAATTAAGTAGCACGATAAAAATTTGACCTGTTTCACCTATAAATTGATTGTTTACAATCCAAACTAAAGATACCAATGCTGCTGAAAGTCCACCAAAACCATTTAAAAGAGAAACCATTTCGGGCATTTTGGTCATTGCCACTTTATTGGCAGAAATAATTCCAATAATTGCACCAATAGAAATACCTATTACAATATATAAGTAATTGTTATTCTGAGTTTCTACAGGATAAAAAATGGCAACTACAACACCTAAAGCAAGTGAAAATGCAGCAATTAAATTACCATTTCTTGCTGTTTTCGGATGTGATAATTTTCGTAAACCAATAATTAATAATAAGGATGCTATAAATAATACGATGTCTAAAATTTGAGTCATTTTATTTCTTTTTCTTGTTAAACATTTCTAACATTCTGTGTGTTACGGTAAATCCGCCAACTAAATTTAATGTTCCTAATATAATTCCTAAAACTGCCATGCCTAAGGTAAAATAATTAGAAGGATCCGTTTGCCTTATTAATAAAATCGCTCCTATTAAAACTACGCCACTTATGGCATTAGAACCTGACATTAATGGCGTGTGTAATACAGTTGGGATACTTGAAATCACTTCAAACCCAAGAAATATTGCAAATGCAATTAGATAAATAACATTTAAGTTATTGGTAATAAATTGTAAGATATCGTTCATAATTTTTTATTTTGGTGTTACTATACAAGATGATTTATAGATATCATCTTCTTGCATATCAGTTCTTATTTTTAAATCGTCATTAGAAATATATTGTAAGTAATTAAATACATTATTTGCAAAAAGCGTACTTGCATCTATTACTGCAGCGTCAGATAAATTTGAATCTCCAACAATATGTACATAATTATGAATTACGGTTTTATTGTCTTCTGTTAATTCACAATTTCCGCCAGCATCTGCCGCTAAATCTATAATAACACTTCCTCTTCGCATTGTTTCTACCATTTCTTTAGTCACGATAACGGGTGCTTTTGTACCTCTTACCGTTGCTGTGCAAATCACAATATCTGAACTGGAAATGGTATCGAACATTAAAGATCTTTGTTTTGCTATAAAATCTTCACTTTGTGCTGCACCGTAACCTTGATCGGTTGCTTGGTTTGCACCTTCTACTTTTAAAAATTTACCTCCTAAACTTTTAACTTCTTCTTCCGTTTCTATTCGAGTATCTACAGCTACAACAGTTGCACCTAGTCTTTTTGCTGTTGCAATTGCTTGTAAGCCTGCTACTCCAGCACCAATTACAAATATTTTTGCAGGTTTAATACTGCCAGCCGAAGTAATCATCATTTGTAAATACCGTGGTAATAAATCTGCTGCTCTTAAAACGGCTTTATATCCTGCAATAGATGACATTGATGAAAGTACATCCATAGATTGTGCAATAGATGATCTTGGAATCATATCTAAACTAAATGCCCAGATGTTTTGTGCTTGTAATTTTTCGGCTACATCTTTAAAGATGTAGGGTTTAAAATGCGAAATATAAACACAACCTGCTTTTAATAATTTTATATCTTCATCTACCAATGGCGTGTATGAAATTATAATATCTGCTTTATTGAATATATTTTCTCTAGTACAAATTTTGGCTCCAGACGCTTCAAAGTCTGCATTTGCAATAAAAGATTTCCGCCCTGATTTGGTTTCTACAATAACGGTATAACCTTTATTTATTAATTTTTTAACAATACTTGGTACTAGTCCAACTTTTTTGTCAAAATGCTCTTTTAAAACTCCTATTATCATATTTTACTTTATTTAATTTTTGAATCGTTACAATTCCAAAGTATTCTTAATATCACAAATTACAATTCTGTGATTTCCTGTATCGGCAATATACAACGTTTCTTTTTATGTAGTGATCGAAAACGGCCAATAAATTGTGCTTTTTGTACCTAATAAATGATAATCGGTTAAATATTTAACATTTTTAAGTTCGCTATAATTTAAAGGGTTTAATTCATAATAAAATATTCTTACTGTAAGTGATTCTGATGATGCTGAACCTAAAAAATCTATTTTCTGTTTTTTTATCAACAAAACTTCTTAATGAACCATAAATTTATGGTTTTAATTAGATTTCATCTATGCAAAACAAAGTGACATCTTTATTGTAATTAAAATACTGCCCTTCATCATTTAATAATTCTAAATCCATGCTTTTTTCTAAATCTAGACATCTAACATTTCAGCAGTTTTTTGCATTAAAGTTATTTTTTACTTTCTACAGAGGATGTTACGCTAATTAAAAGCTTTTTATTTTTTTCATTTCGCCACGGATAATATTGGTAACATAATCGTTTGTTTTTAATGAATTTATACTGTTTTTGTTGCTTCTTCTATGCTCCTTTTGATGGTTTTTTAGACGGTAAATCTTTTAAAAAATAATTATAGGTTAAAGTTAAAACTAAAATAAATAATACTGCAACAACACCAATAATAACATCGTAAAAAGGTTTAACCGATAAAGAAATTCTAATTAAAATTGTAGCCAATACAAAAGCAGAATACCTGAAAATTTTGTAATAACTTAAAGTGTAACGCAATGCAATTAAAACAATAATGATATCGCTGAATATTAATACTGTATAAAATGTTTTAAAGGAGTGTAAATATTTTCCTGTTGTTACTAACGCTTTTATATCTAAAAAACCAACAATGGCAAATGCAATTAATAAAAATAAGGCTAATAATTTTTTCAAATGAATAAACTGCTCTTGACTATCTTCAGTGTTAGTTAATTTTATATGTTTTTGTAATTTATAGGTATAACCAATAGTAGCAAATATTACAATGGCTCCAAAGCCATAAAAAGCCATATTAATTAATGGTTCTTTTAAAGATTCCAATGAAAAATCTGATGCAATATGACTAAATTCTTTAAAACTATCTCTTAAAAAAATTAGTGACAATAACTCAAATTGCTTACCAACTGACTTTGCAACCGATTTTGGAAGCATAAAAATAAGTCCAAATAATTCGGTAATTAAAAGTATAGTGAAAACAATTTCTATTGAAAAGAAAGGGTTTTTAAATGATTCATTAAAAATACCAAGATGTATATAATTATTAATGACCAAAACACTTAATAATGAACATGTAATGAAAATAAAGACAAGTATGGTACTTGTAAAACGTAAACTAGCTTTGCTTTCCCAAAGCAATTTGAGTTTCTCGTAAAATAAGTTTGTATGTGTTAAGAATTGTTTTAGCATTATATTATAATAATGTAAAACTACTATTTTTAAAATAAACATTTAAAATTAATTCATTTCTTTTTTGTAATTTTCGAAACTCAAAAGTTAATTATAAATGATTTCTTCTCTATTTGCTGCAATATTGGCATCAATACTTCATGTAATTTCTGGTCCAGATCATTTGGCTGCTGTTACGCCATTAGCTATTGAATCTGAAAAAAAAGCGTGGAAAGTTGGACTTTCTTGGGGCTTTGGACACCTTTCAGGAATGCTTTTAATAGGGGTGTTGTTTTTGTTATTTAAAGATTTTATTCCTGTAGAAAAAATTTCGGAGTATAGTGAACAATTGGTTGGGCTTGTTTTAATTGGTATTGGAATATGGACGTTTTATCGAATTTTTAATACTCAAAAAGCACATAGTCATCCTCATGTTCATACAGATGGCAAACCTTTTATTCATATCCACAAACATGAACATTCTCATCAAAAAAAGCACGAACATATACATACTGAAAAAATTAAACAAAATGTTTTTTCATCTTTTGGGATAGGTTTTATTCATGGCTTAGCTGGGGTAGCACATTTTTTATTACTCTTACCCGTATTGAGTTTCAATTCAAATTTTGAAGGTATACTATATATTATTGGCTTTGGTATTGGTACGGTTGTGGCAATGACAGCCTACGCTTTGGTTTTAGGAAAACTATCAGGTATCTCTAAACAACAACATAACGAAACCTTTTTTAAAGGTATTCGTTTCGCTGGTGGATTATTTGCAATTGTTATTGGGTTTTATTGGGTTTTTATAACTATTAATTTATAATGCGAATCAAGGGTTAAAATAATTAGAGTAATAAAGCCACAGCTAATCTTCCATAGGCATGAACGAGTAATCCTTTAGTTGAACGGACTTTACTAGCTTTTTGAATATCTGATTTTTCGATTAGCCAATTGAATAACGATTCTATTGGTTGTCTTACTCTTGATACAGCTTTAGAATACAAATCATTAGCTGCTCTGTCGAATTTTTTTAATACTTCAGACATTCCTTTTACACCTTTTACAGGTGTTAGCATTTCTGAATTAAACTTATCTTTCATATTGGTAAAGAAGTCATTATTGTTATATATTTTGTCTCCAAAAAACACGCTGTCTTTAATTTCTGACCATGCCTGTTTATACAAAGACAAATCATTGACAGATGCTGCTGTAAATAATATTTGTTCAGGATGTGGCAATTTACCAATTCTACGAAAGCCTAAAGCATGAAGTTTTAAACCATAATAATAGAATCCTTTTGTTGAATTATAACCTTTATCTGTAATCTCCCTTGCCACTTTGCCTGTTCGTTTACCAGAACATGTAATAATCGGCATGGAATCAAGTAAACTTTGATCTAAACAACAATCATTTGGTTGAAAATCAATCAATAGATCTTCGGTCAGTTTTCTAAAAGCACCAGACAATCTGTTCAGCCTATTATTGAATGCCTGATAGCTAGGTAATTTTGGAAACCAAGAACGAAGATATTCAGATGCAAATCTATGAATATGCTTTACTTTAAATTGCTGCTCATGATGCATGATGTATAAATACAATGTCATAATTTCTTGATCTGTAAACTCTGGCTCATTATTATTACTGAAGCGTTCACAATAAATTTT
>DOIV01000069.1 GCA_003511845.1 Flavobacteriaceae bacterium
TCTATACTTTTATCAATATATCATACTTGCCTCGGAACCTGAGTTCGACCTAAGCTTTAATTTACAGAATTCAAAGGAAAGATTAGATTTGAAGTGAAAAATTTGAAAGAATATCTAGATATTTTAAGAGTTTTTTACGAAAAGATTGTCTTTTCTTTGGATTTCCATTTGGATTTGATGAATTTTTTCCAATTCTTACCAAATTTCATCAAATTAATAGGTTAGTCTTTCATAAATTTGTCATCGAATTGAATAAAAATTCATCTAAACTGTAAACAAATCTTAGGTCGAACTCAGGTTATTATGAAAAAAGAAGACATTACCTATTACGAAGCTACTGAAGAAAAACTAAATGTGATTACGCATGGCATCGGTTTGTTGTTGAGTATTGTAGCATTGGTATTGTTGATTGTTAAGTCTAGTCATGAAGGTACAGCCAAACATATTGTAAGTTTTACCGTTTTCGGAGCGAGTTTGATTCTGCTATATTCGGCATCTACTTTTTATCATTCTTCTCAAAAACCAAAACTCAGACATCGACTAAACATTTTAGATCATGCATCTATTTATGTGTTGATTGCAGGTACCTATACGCCATTTACTTTAGTTGTTTTAAAAGGATGGTTGGGTTGGACAATCTTTGGGTTTACTTGGGGTATTGCAGTAATCGGTATTGTATTGAAATTGTTTTATACAGGTAGGTTTGATAGAATCTCAACCATTGCTTATGTAGCAATGGGGTGGATTATCATTTTCGCTGTAAAACCATTAATAGAAGTATTCCCTTTAAACGGATTGTATTGGTTATTAGCAGGAGGAATTTTTTATACTGTAGGTGCTGTTTTCTACAGCATCACTAAATTAAAATTCAACCACGTTATTTTTCATCTGTTCGTACTGTTGGGGAGTTTTTCGCACTTTATGGCGGTGTATTTTTATGTGCTTTAAGATAATAATGTCTCTTCGAGTGTTTTTTACGAGAGTAGGAGTGAAAAATATATCGAGAAGTGAATTTATCTTATTTTAAATATCAAACCGTTTCTTTTTGATGTAGAAGTCGTGTCAACTTGATAGATAAATCCAACAAAATTATTTTTGCATTTCCGTTTCTTTCAATGTGATATATGGCAGTATTCAATTCGTTTGAGATGTCTAAAATATTTGCACTATGCACAAAAGGAGCAAATTTATCTAAATCGAAATTTGCGGTTGAAGGCTCTAAAAACACTAAAGAATCGGCGGCGTAATTTTTAAGCATTGCCTGCCTAAAAAATTGTAAACAATAATTTAAAAAACTCTTTTGGGTTTCTCTACCCGTTTTAGCAATGGTTTCACTCCAAGCAATTAATTCTTGAATAACAGCAGCATTGCCTTTGGCTTTAAAAGCCGTTCTTACCCATGTGATAAACCATTGTTCAAATTGCTGGTCATTGGTACTGTTGTGTAAAATATGTAAAGCCTTGTTCCAATCACCATCCGATTGATGAGCGATTTTCCTAGCTTCATTTTCAGAAACTTGTTCTCGTTCAATCAAGGCGTTGGTAATGTGATTTTCACTAAGCGGATTTAATTTAACCTCTTGACAACGTGATAAAATGGTATCAATAATTTGCTCTTTATTTTCAGTAATTAAAAGTAAAACGGTATTGTTTGGTGGTTCTTCAATCAGTTTTAATAATTTGTTGGCTGCAGCAATATTCAGTTTTTCTGCCATCCAAAGTATGAGTACTTTATAACCACCTTCATAAGATTTTAAGGCTAATTTTTTTACAATATTTTCAGCTTCATCTACACCAATTTGTCCTTGTTTGTTTTCAATACCTAAATGGCTATACCAATCTAAAATATCCCCGTAAGGATTGTTATCAATAAACGCTCTCCATTCTTCTAAAAACAAATCACTTACCGGGTGTCTTTTTACGTTGCCAGTAGTTGCCACAGGAAATGCAAAATGCAAATCAGGATGCATTAATTTATTCAATTTCAAGTTACAAGTACTATCACCAGTATTGTTTTCTTTACCTGTGTTTTGACATAAAATATACTGAGCATAGGCAATTGCCAAAGGTAAAGCTCCAGTTCCTTTTGGAGCTACAAATAATTGAGCATGAGGTATTCTTCCGCTTTCTACAGCATAAAAAAGTTGTTTTTTTACAATTTCTTGACCAATAATAGTTGTAAAAAGCATGGGTTTATTTTAAAATTATCTAATGCAAGTATCAAGTTTCCTATTCACCTCTCCTTTAGTGAGGTCAGAACTGCTTTCTTGCAGTTATGGGTGAGGTAAAATATTATATTCAGGATTCAAAAATAGTTAAAAGCCAGCCATTCACCAAACGGAGTTGTAAAAGTAATATCAAAAGAATAATAGCGTCCTAATTAATTTTAAAAATAAGAAAATTAAATTTTATTCTAGCACAAAGCTTAATTAGTCAGACTTAGAAATAATGAGTGAAGAAACGGAAGTGCGATGCGATAGCATAACGCATGGAGGTTCGGAAACGAATGATGCTTTAGCAATTTCCTTATGTCTG
>DOIV01000104.1:0-1328 GCA_003511845.1 Flavobacteriaceae bacterium
AAATTGAATTTTAATGAAAACTCTTACCTCACTAACACTAAGCTTAATTATATTAATTATGTTTACACAATGTGCCAGTAGTCAATTCGATAAAAAACCACCTTTTACTGTGACTAGTGCTAAACATCAAAAATGGATTGGTGGTAAACCCGGTTCAGGTGGAAAGTTAGTAACCATAGAATTAACTGAAACAGTCTCAAACAATATAAGCTTTGATTCTATCTATTTTAACGAAGAGGCTGTTAGGGTTAGTGTCAACACTTTAGATGGTAAAACAACTATTTCTGGTCGATTTTCTACAAATTCTTATAAAGACAGACCGTTAATTATAGATGCAGATCCTAAAAAAGAATTTGGTAATAGAATTCCAAATATAAAACAAAAACTACCTTTTGAACTGGCTAAAGGCGAATGTGTTATTAGTTATACCATCAATGATAAAAAGCATTACTACAAGCTTGAAAAACTATCAAAAGGTAAGATGATAATTCATCAATAAAACTTCTGTCTTAACAAAAAACACTTTCCAGACCTCACAGGTTTTGAAAATCTGTAAGGTCTAAAAAATAGATATTGCCTTTATTTACGTTGCTGTTTATTTAACAGATTCTTCACTTCACTCGTTCCTCTTTTCGTTTTGAATGACAAATAAATAATTAGTGCATTCATGACAAAAACACATCAATCTCTCAAGTGTAAAATATTTTTTGGCACAGTTTTGGTTTATACTATAGTAATAACATTAAAATTTACGCTTATGAAAGCTTTAAAACTACTTACCGCATTATTCTTAACCATTACACTATTTAATTCATGTGTATCTAATGATAGCTATATTGACGATTCAATTACGTTGGAACAACTAGTAACATCATATGATTTATGGTATATAGATTATAATAGAACCACTGGCAATGTTGATATTCCATTTTTATCAAAGGCATTTACATTATCGTTTCAAAACGGACGTTTAATTGCAAATAACAATTTAGTGGATTTAGGTACTGTTGGTAATGGTTATGGAGATGAAATAGGTTACTATGAAACTATAAATGGTGTCTTAGAAGTTGATCATAAACAAGATGGTTTTATTGACTTAGAAGTTGTACAACTGTCTAGTGACGAAATAAAATTAAGAGACACACAAACCAATACTTCTTATTACTTAATAGGATATCAAAAAAGTAATTTTGATTATGACTTTGTGTTCTATGATAATATTGAATACTTTTTACAAGAATATGAAGCTTGGGAAAAAACAGCTGTTAGTCAAACTGGTGCTTTGAATGAGTTTGATGATGAAAACTTCTTACAATTTACACCTGAAC
>DOIV01000104.1:1751-9090 GCA_003511845.1 Flavobacteriaceae bacterium
CTGGAAATGATGCCTTAAAAATTTTAACATTAGATTATGATTTCTTTGACAATGAAGAGTTCGAATTGAACGTTATAAATGACAACGAGATAGATTTATATCATGCTGCTTCAGGTACTACATATACCTTTAACGGAAGAAATAACATCATCTTTAAAAAAGATATAGAAAAAGGACAAATTCCTAAAACAAGAAAACGATTTAAAACAAATCGTAGAACAAAAAAATAAAAACCTGTCTCCGCATAAGTTTCGGACAAACAGGTTTAACGATAAGGTTTGGTTAGTTGATTTTGGTTGATTAAGTTCAACCAATAATTCCGCCTCAGGTTTCTGAGGCGGTTTTTTTGTATCTTTATCCCACATTATCTAACCTTATAAAATATGTCAAACACAATAGAAATATATATAGTTGACTCTTTTACAGACAAACCATTTAAAGGAAACCCTGCAGGGGTATGTATTCTAAAAAATAAATTACAAGACCAACAAATGCTTTCTATTGCTAAAGAGTTGGGGTTGTCTGAAACAGCTTTTATCTCTAAATTAGACTCTTTAAATACGTATAGCATACGTTACTTTTCTCCAAAAATGGAAATTCCACTATGCGGACATGCAACTTTAGCAGCATCAAAAGTGCTTTTTGAAAAAGATACAAGTCTAACTAATATTCATTTTAATACTAGCCAAAGTTTAGATTTAATAATTAAACGTAATGGTGAAAATATACTTATGGAGTTCCCTGTATATGATACTACGCCACAAGAGACTCCAGAAGCTTTGCTCAAGGCTCTTGGAATAGAAGAAATTATAAATAGTGTATATAATAAGGAAACAGGAATTTTACTTCTTGAAATAAGCGATAGTCAAGTGTTAAATAATTTAACTCCAGATTTTGAAAACTTAAAACGTTCGCATACATCAATAAATGGGGTTTTAGTTTCTGCAATTTCTAAGCAAACAAATTACGACTTTGAATCGCGTTATTTTTGGCCATGGAGCGGAACAAATGAAGATCCTGTAACTGGAGCTACCCATACTTTCTTGGCAAAATATTGGGGTAATCGGTTGGGTAAAACTAAAATGAATTCTTATCAATGCTCTGAAAGAACAGGATTTATGGAGGTTGAATTAATTAGTAATGAAAAATTACTGATTAAAAGTGTAGCTCAAATAGTTTTGAAAGGCGAATTAACAATTTAATTATGCTCAACAAACGCCTTTTAATTAAAAACCTACTTGCCTATAATGACGAGAATAGCTTTTATGATAAAAAGGTGCAATTGAACTTAGGCAACAGAGAAGGAAAAGCAAAATTTTTAAAGCATGTTTGTGCCTTGTCTAATTCAAACCCTGAAAACAATTCTTATATTATTATTGGAGTTGATGATCAACGGAATAAAATTATTGGAGTCGATTTTTACGATGATAGTAAAATACAAAACTTAGTAAATGCCTATTTCGAAAATCCACCAAAAATTCAATATGAAAATATTGCTTTCCCAAGGTTACCAAGACATAAAGTTGTAGGCTTAGTCACTATAAATCCTGAACAAAAAATAACCGCTCTTAAAAAAGGAATTTGGAAATACCCTAAAAACACGTTGTTTTTAAGACAAGGCAGTAATTCTAAACCTACAACTAAAATCGTGTTAAAAAACACGAATAAAAAAATTGTTAAGGCTATTGAAAAAAATGCTCAAAACAACATCAAACTTACGCTTGATGGTGTTTTTGATTTTATGAATAAACATTCAAAAGAGTTAAACCCAAATTATATTGTTTTTAAAGATCATTTTGTGTTGTGTTGGGCAGGTATAAAAAAAGTAGTTGAGGGTAAAACACGCTATTCAAGAGTTGATATTAAACTGGTTAATGAGCAAATCCGTTTGTTTTACTCCGCTTTAGATGATGTTGAGATTGAATACAATCAACAATCATTTATCATCACAGAGTATATTCAAATAAACATCAGTAATAAGAACTCCACTTCAAGAGATTTACAGGAGTTTTATCCTTTAGAAAAAACCATCATAAATTTTAAGGAAAACGGCACTTATAATATTGCTACAGAATTATTATTTAAACCTCCTATTTATGATGCTGTTGTGTTAAAACATGTATACAATAGTAATAATGTTATTTTAGAAAAACTGATAAAAAACATTCCTTTAACTAAAAGAGACCTAATAGATTTAGAACAATTACCAATCACGTACTTGATTTGCTCTTTAAACGGATTTGCTGAAGCAAAAACTAAGTTAGAAATAGCCAAATCTTATTTAAAATCTTTAAATGATAAATCACCATATATTAAACTAAAAGAAGTTCTACGAGTGTTACGAAAAGTGAAATATGGTAGAGGTAAGACCTGAAAAACATTATTTATTGTATTTTATCTAATATTGCAACGGTCTTTTGTTATTAAACCCGCATTATGTATTAGAGAATTGTGATGAAGGTTCAAACTCAACGACCATGGTCTAAGGGTTTGAATACGTAATAGGTTGCTAATGCATAATGCGGGTTTAACTACTCCATTTCAATAACCAAATCATCTTGTTTGACCAATACACCTTCTTTCAAATAAATCTTTTTAATGGTTCCGTCTTCATTTGCAACTATTGTTGTTTCAATTTTCATTGCTTCAATAATAAATAAAGCATCATTTTTCTTTACTTTTTGTCCATTTTTTACGACTATTTTATAAAGACTCCCTTGTAAAGGTGCTCCTAATTCTTTTTGATTTTCAGCTTCCGCTTTTTGATTTTCAATAATTTCGATATCTAAAGACAAATCTTTAATTTCTACAAACCGATTTTGACCATTTAACTTGAAAAATACAATCCGTATTCCTTTATCATTCGGGCTTCCAATTGATAATAATTCAATAATGATTGTTTTTCCTGGAGCAATTTCTATAATTATTTCTTCATGGTGTTTCATGCCATAGAAAAAATTCTTTGTTGGTATAACAGAGATATTTCCATATTGTTTAAACTTCTCAACTGCTTTTTCAAAGACTTTCGGGTAAAATAAATAGGATAAAAAATCTTCTATTTCTAATTTTCTAGGAAATCCTTTTTTAAATTTTTTACAAAATGCTTCGAATTCAATATCGAAATCAATAGGTTTTAAATGTGCATTTGGTCTATTCGTATAAGGATTTTTACCTTTTAGAATAATTTTTTGAAGCTTTTTAGGAAACCCTCCATATGCTTGGCCTAAATCTCCTCTAAAAAAACTCACAACCGATTCTGGAAATGAGATTTCACTTCCGTTTTCTAATATGTCATGAGGAGTTAAATTATTGGTTACCATAAAAATGGACATATCACCAACTACTTTAGAGCTTGGTGTTACTTTTATCAAATCACCAAACAATTCATTTACTTGACTGTACATTAATTTTACTTCTTCAAAGCGGTCACCTAGACCTAAAGCTTCAGCTTGTGGACGTAAATTAGAATATTGACCTCCTGGTATTTCGTGTTGATACACTTCGGCTGTTCCTGCTTTTAATCCTGACTCAAACGGATAATAATACTCTCTAACATCTTCCCAATAATTTGAAAATTCATTTAATTTATTAACGTCAAATTTATGTGCTCTTTTTTGGAATTTGAGCATTTCTACAATGGCATTAAAATTGGGTTGTGAGGTTAATCCTGACAATCCGCCAAGAGCAACATCAACAACATCAACTCCTGCTTCTACTGCTTTTAGGTACGTTGCAGATTGTATTGATGAAGTATCATGAGTATGCAAATGAATAGGTAAATTAGTAGCATCTTTAATCGTTGATATCAACTCTTTAGCAGCATAAGGTGTTAATAAACCAGCCATGTCTTTAATAGAAATGATATGAGCACCTGCATTTTCTAAATCTTTTGCAAGCTGATGGTAGTATTTTAAATTATACTTGGTTTTATTTTTATCTAACACATCGCCCGTATAACTGATAGCTGCCTCGGCTATCCCGCCTGTTTGATTACGCACATATTTAATACTTGGTTCCATTGCTTTCACCCAATTTAAAGAATCAAAAATCCTAAAAATATCCATCCCGTTTTCCCAAGATTTAATAATAAATTTTTCAATTAAATTGTCAGGATAAGCAGCATAACCCACTCCGTTTGAGCCACGCAACAACATTTGTAGTAAAATATTTGGTGCTGCTTTTCGTATTTCTCGTAATCTTCTCCAGGGGTTTTCATGTAAAAAACGTAGACAAACATCAAAAGTTGCTCCTCCCCACATTTCTAGACTAAAGGTATTTGGATGATTTTTTGCAAAACTTTCTGTAACTCTTAGCATATCATAAGTTCGCATTCTAGTTGCAAGAAGTGATTGATGAGCATCACGTAAAGTAGTATCTGTATAATGTATTTTCTTTTCTTTTTTTAACCATTTTGAAAACTCTTCAGCTCCTAATTTGGTTAATAAGTCTTTGGTTCCTTTCGGGAATTCTGAAAAAGTATCAAAACTAGGAATTTTTGGTGTTCTAAACTTTTTATCAGCATGGACATATTTTACATCACTATTTCCATTTACAACCACTTCACCAATAAAATTGATGATTTTTGTTGCACGATCTTGTGATTGTTTAATTTTAAATAATGAGGGGTTATTTGCTATAAAATTAACTGTTGCTTTTCCTTCTAAAAAGGTTTTATTTTGGATAACATTTTGTAAAAAACGAATATTTGTTTTTACTCCACGAATACGAAATTCTTTTAACGCACGTATCATTTTACGAACCGAGCCATCTAAAGTTCTACCATGAGAAGATACTTTTACTAACATTGAATCAAAAAACGGGCTTACAGATGAACTTTGATAAATACTGCCAACATCAAGCCTTATACCCATTCCTGCTGCACTTCTATAGGTAGTTACAGTTCCGTAGTCTGGTGTAAAATTATTTTCAGGGTCTTCGGTTGTTATTCTACATTGTATGGCAAAACCATAGGTTTTTAAACTTTCTTGACTGTAAATTTTAATCTGTTTGTCTGACAATTTATAACCTCCGGCAACAAAGATTTGTGTTTTTACTAAATCTACACCTGTAACCATTTCAGTTACAGTATGCTCAACTTGAATTCTCGGATTTACTTCAATAAAATAGATACTTTTATCTTCATCTACTAAAAATTCAACCGTACCAACATTATTATAATTTACTTGTTTTGCAATTGCAACTGCATATTTAAATAGTTTTTGCTTAATAGCATCATCTAAATTATGTGAAGGTGCCATTTCAACCACTTTTTGATAACGACGTTGCACCGAACAATCACGTTCATGTAAATGACGAATATTTCCGTGATTATCAGCAACAATTTGAATTTCAATATGTTTAGGATTTTCTACATATTTTTCTAAAAAAACAGTATCATTTCCAAAAGCATTTAATGATTCATTTTTTGATGATTGAAATTGTTTTTCTAATTCTTCTTCATTTCTAAGAATCCTCATGCCTCTTCCACCTCCTCCATGAGCCGCTTTTAACATAACAGGATAGCCAATTATTTTGGCTTCAGCTATCGCAATTTTTAATGAAGTTAATTTTTTGGTACTACTCTTAATTATAGGAACCTGACAACTTGTAGCAATTTTTTTTGCTTTAATTTTATCTCCTAAAGCTTCCATTACTTCAGGTTTAGGGCCAATAAAAACAATATTGTTTTCTGCACACTTACGTGCAAATTCAGAATTTTCAGATAAAAAACCATACCCGGGATGTATGGCATCAATTTTTTTAGTTTTAGCAAGACTTACTATCTCATCAATATCTAAATAGGGTTTTAAAGGAGCGTTATCTGACCCTATTTTATAGGATTCATCCGCTTTATAACGATGTGCAGAATACCTGTCTTCATAAGTATAAATAGCTATGGTTTCGATATTTAATTCTGTACATGCTCTAAAAATACGAATGGCTATTTCTCCTCGATTGGCTACTAAAATTCTTTTTATTTTCATATCCAAAAATATAAAAATATTCTATTTAGTAACCTAATAAAATATTATAAATTATTTACCTAGTGTTCTTACGTAATTTACAACATCCCATCGTTGTTCATTAGAAAGTATTGGGCCCCATTTTATCATATCGTTTCTACCATTGGTAATTTTCCAGAAAATTTCACCATCAGTTTGAGATTGTACCATGCCTAGGGTTAAATTCTGAGGTTTTGGTGTTAGTGCTTTACCACCAATACCATCTCCTTTTCCTTGTTTACCATGACACACCATGCATCTTGTTTTAAAGATTCTAGCTCCGCGTAAAGCAGATTCACTTCTTTTTGATGTACTTATAGGGTTTTTATTGTCTTTAGCTCCTTCTGGGGCTTTCCACCTATCTACCTGTAGCGTAAAGCTCATCACACCTATAAAGGTGATTAAAGCTAATACATAAAGTAATTGTTTTTTCATTATTTATAGGTTTTATTTGTTGATAAAATATTGATTATCAAAGCATATAAGGCAAATGGAATGCCAAAGTTTGGGTTAAATGTAAAAAACCGCTTCCGTTTAAAAACGTTTTTTATACTATTTTATTCTAAACTCTTCTGAAATTCATCCCATTTTAACACAAAAAAGTAGTAATAAAGTGGGTTTTATCCATCTTATCACTACTTATAAATATCTCTAAATAAATTACAAATCAAACTTTATACCTTGTGCTAAAGGTAAATCAGTTGTATAATTAATGGTGTTGGTTTGACGACGCATATAAACTTTCCATGCATCAGAACCTGATTCACGACCACCTCCTGTTTCTTTTTCACCTCCAAAAGCACCGCCAATTTCAGCTCCTGATGTACCAATATTCACATTGGCAATACCACAGTCTGAACCTGCTACAGACAAGAAACGTTCAGCTTCCCGTAAATTATTGGTCATAATTGCAGAAGTTAATCCTTGCACTACGCCATTTTGGATTTCTATAGCATTTTCAACATCTCCAGAGTATTTTAACAAGTATAATATGGGTGCAAAAGTTTCGTGTTGTACAATTTCATAACTATTATCCGCTTCAGCAATGGCAGGTTTGACATAACAACCGCTTTCATAACCTTTACCTGAAAGCACACCACCTTCAATAACCAAATTACCACCTTCTTCTACAACTTTTTTCAAAGATGCTTGATACATTGCAACTGCTTCTTTGTCAATTAATGGTCCCATATGATTGTTTTCATCTAATGGATTTCCAATAACTATTTGTTTATACGCATCTACAATTGCATTTTTTACTTTATCATACATACTTTCGTGGATGATAAGTCGTCTTGTAGAAGTACAACGTTGTCCTGCTGTACCTACAGCTCCGA
>DOIV01000104.1:9394-11415 GCA_003511845.1 Flavobacteriaceae bacterium
ACAGCTCCGATTACGGTCATTTTAATATCAGCGTCTGGGGTTACAATAATGGCATTGTTTCCACCTAATTCTAATAATGATCTTCCTAATCGTTCTGCTACTCTTTGAGCTACAATTTTCCCCATTCTAATAGAGCCAGTTGCTGAAACTAAAGGAATACGTTTATCTGTTGTCATCATCTCTCCCACACGATAATCTCCGTTTATCAAACATGAAATTCCTTCTGGTAAATCATTTTCAGCAAATACAGCTGCTGCAATATTCTGACAAGCAATACCGCAAAGTGGAGCTTTTTCAGAAGGTTTCCAAACACAAACATCACCACAAATCCAAGCCAATGCTGTATTCCAAGCCCAAACGGCAACTGGAAAGTTAAATGCCGAAATGATGCCAACCACACCTAAAGAATGATATTGGTCGTACATTCTGTGTCCGAAACGTTCACTATGCATAGTTGAGCCAGCCAATTGACGTGATAAACCAACTGCAAAATCACAGATATCAATCATTTCTTGCACTTCTCCTAAACCTTCTTGGTAGCTTTTACCCATTTCATACGAAACTAATTTACCTAAAGGTTCTTTTAATTCACGTAATTTTTCACTAAACTGACGTACAATTTCGCCACGCAAAGGTGCTGGCTTTACTCTCCATGTTTTAAATGCTGCTGTTGCTGTTTGCATCATTGCTTCAAAATCTTCTGGAGATGTTGTTTTTACTTTACCGATAAGTTTTCCGTCAACAGGCGAATAACTTTCAATTACTTCCCCATTAGAAAACCATTTAGAACCTGTAGAAGTTCCTTCATTTATGTCTTTTACACCTAGTTGCTGTAGTGCTTTTTCTATACCGAAATCTGTCATTTTAATAGATTTTAATTTGTACTAAATTACAAAATAATTATACTTATAATCCTTCCAAAAGAGAAAATTTTAAGCAACAAAAAAGCCGAATATTTCTATTCGACTTTCTAGCTATACTTGGCAACCAACCAAGTATAAATTAACCAACTAAAATCTAAAGTTTAACCCTGCATAAATACCAAAGAAATAAGGTTTAAATCCGCCCGAATTCTCTGAATAAGTATTCAATTGATATTTAAGCATTGGTGAAGTATTAATAAATAAATTAGGACTGATATTATAGTTTAAATCAATCCCAAAATTTCCACTAAAATTTAAATCGTTAACATTAGAAGCTTCTCCTAAAGATGTTTTTTTATCAAATGAATTTATTGAAACTTCATTATCATATAAAAAGTAAGTGCTAAAGCCTCCAACAAGATTTATTTCTAATTTTTTTTGAACTAGTGCATATTTTGCTTCTAATGGCACTTCTATATATCGTAAATTTTGCTCTAAACTACCTGAACTATCAAAAGGAGATCTTTTTCTAAAAGGAATTTGAGAAACTTCTGAAGCTTGAGATATGTGTATATTATTAGATAATACTTGTGCCGAAGCTCCTTTAATGTTAAAGTTGATATTTGTATTTGATTGACCCAATAAAGAAGAAGTTACAACTACTGTAACATTCTTTGTTGAATACGCTAAGTCAATATTCTGAATACCAGACTGTAAACTAAATTTATCAGATAATTTATAATTAACCTTTAGGCCATAAGATAGAGAACTTTTACTGCTTTTGGAATTATTTGCTAATGACGGATCAATAGGTGAGCCTTCTAAAGAATTCATATAAACAGGGCCAGTTGTAGAACCAATTGACCATTTTTTAGTGTTGGTTACTAACAACTCTTCAATACTTTCTTGCCTTAGAACCTCTTCCGTAATATCCTTTTTTTGACTTTTAGATTGTTCTTCTACATCGGTTAAAGCTAGATCTATTTGCTCAATTTCTTCTTGTTGTTCTATTGTTTTAGAAGTGTTTTTAGCTTTAACTTGAGTTTGTTTAACTATTTTTTGTTGACCAACCGTCATCTCAACATCTATATCTTTTGTTTTATTTTTGAATGTTTTTTGAATACGCTCATCTTTTGAGCTTACATTTGAAGTTGTTGA